>JACQVU010000471.1 GCA_016209585.1 Planctomycetota bacterium | reverse complement strand
GACGGTCCCGGTGACGGTGCAGTTGATCGGCTACCGCGCGAACTCGGTTTCACCGCAACCGACCGGCGCGTCACGCCTGGCTGGGCTTGGGGCGCTGGTACGGGCGGAGCGTCACAACGGCGAGGGCATGGCGCGCACCGCCTGGGACGTGCGAGCCACCGCCGATCCTTCGGGCAAGGTCACGGTGGCGCTGGAGCCGGGTTCCTACACCATCCGCGTGGAAGCGCCGGGCTACTTCCCCTACGTGATGGGCGAACAAGCGCCCATCGTCGTCTCGCACGGCAACTCCTACAGTTTCCAGGCCACGCTGCGCCTGTGCGCGCGCGTGGCGGGCGTGGTGACCGACGGCGCGCGCAACGTCGCCGGCGCGCGCGTCGTGGTGGAGCCGTCGGATGAGCGGGATCGCACCGACGCCGCCCGCACCGTGGAGACCGTCACAGACGCCGGCGGGCGGTTCGAGGTGAACGGCCTCGAAGGCAACCTCCACTTGCGCCTGCGCGTCGCGGCCGAGGGCTGCCTGCCGGTGGAGCAGGCGCTGGAGCAGCCGGTGAACGGCGCGGCGGAGCGCAAGGTCACGGTGCGGCCGGCGCACGGCATCGATGGCGTGGTCACCGACGAACGCGACGGCAAGCCCGTGGCAGGCGCGCGCGCCTACCTGCTCCCCTCCGGTTCCCCGGTGACCGCGGAAACACTGGCGAAATGTTCCAGCCACACGACGACCGACGCGGCCGGGGCGTTCAAGTTCGATCTCCTGCCCGCGGGGCGGTACCGCCTGCAAGTCGTCCACGACGAGTACCTGGCGCCCAAGCCGCTGCTGGAAGATGACGTAACGCTCGCCGGCGGCAAGCGCCGGCTGGTGACGGTGCGGATGCCCCCGGGCGCGGAGATTCGGGGGCGGGTGATCGAGGCGGGGCGCGACCCCGCCGCCCCGGAGCGCGCCGTGGGCGGGGCGGTGGTGGAGGCGGCCTTCGCCGACGGCCGGCCGACGACGGAGTTGTTCAACGTCGCCGCGCGCAAGCGCGCCACCGGCGACGACGGAGCCTTCCTGCTCCGCGGCCTGCTGCCCTACCGCACCTATCGTCTCACGGTCTCCAAGCCCGGCTACGCGACGGCCAGCCTGCCCGATCTCGACGCCCGCACGGGCGACGCGCTGACGGTGCGGCTGGTTCGCAATGGCCGGATCGCGGGCGCGGTGCTGCTCGCGGCCGGCGCGCCCGCGCCGGGCGAGTTCACGGCGCGGCTGCTGCAACCCGATGGCGGCACGGTGCGACGCCGGGTGGAGAAGGCGCGAAAAAACCCGCGGGGCGGGAACGACCCGGCTGCCCACGTTGGCGACTACGAGTGGCCCGACGTCGCCCCCGGCGCTTACGTGCTGGCGTTCGACGCTCCGGGCCTGGCCGCGGCGCGGCTTCCGGTCACGTTGGACCCGGGCCAGGAGCGCCGGGTGGACGTGACGCTCGACCGGGGCGGCGTCATCGTCGGCGAAGTGGTCGACGCCCTCACGGGAAACCGCGTGCGCGGCGCTCGCGTCTTTCTCGACCCCATCATGAAGCCCGGCGAACCGGTCCGCGCCGAGCGGTCAGTCACCAGCATGCTGAACTTCTCGTTCGACCTGGTCTCCCACGGCGCTCACGCCCTGCTGGTGTCGCATCCCTCCTACGCGGATGAGTTCTTCGGCGGCGTTCTTCTCACCGCGGACGCGCCCCAGCGCCAGATCACGGTCAAACTGCGGCAGGGCGGCGTGGTGACTGGCGTGGTCATGGGCCTCTACGGCCGGCGCCTCCCCGGAGTCCGCGTGGCGCTCAGCGGGCCGAACTCTTTCCGGCGCATGGCCGACACCGGCCCCGACGGCGCTTTCCGCTTCGCCTGGCTGCCGCCGGGCGACGGCTACCGCCTGCGGGTGGACGCGGAATCCTCGGCAAACCGCGAGCCGATCCTGGCCCGCATGGCCCCCACCGCCGCCTTCGCGGTGGCTGACGGCGAAACGGTGGCGCGCGAGTTCGGCGCGCGCTTCTCCTCGCTGCGCCTGACCGCGCGGGTCTTCTCGCGCGGCGAGCCGACCGCGGCCGGCGTCGCCCTCTACCATGTCACGCCGTTCGGCCTGCTCGAAAAACGGGAGTTCGCCGAGAACGGCGTCGCCCGCTTCACCGGCCTCTCCGAGGGCCGCTACCTGGCGCGCGTGAAGGAACTCTCGCGCAAGATCACGCTTCTGCTTCCAGCCGGCGACGCTGACGCCGAACTCGACGCCGGCGCGGTCGCCCCTGCCGAAGCGGCGGAGCCGACGCTGCGCTTCGACCTGCCCGACGGCGCCATCGTCGGCCGCGTCTTCGACCGCGCCACCGGCGAACCCCTCGCCGGCGCGCGGGTGCGGCACCAGCTGGCGCGGCCGTCGCGGGCGTCGCTCCTGGAACGCATTATGGAATGGTATCCCGACGAGACGACCACCGACGAGCTCGGCCGCTTCAACATCGGCTACCTGCCGGACGGCGAATACCTCCTGGCCGCCTCCGCCCCCGGTCGCGGCATGGAGGCGGCGGTGGTCGTGGTGAACGGCGGCGGCTGCGCGTTCGCCCCGGCGCTGGAGTTGGGCCAGGAGTGCGGCGCGACCGTGCGGGTGGTGGACGCGGCGGGCAAGCCCGTGCCGGGCGCGGAGGTTCTCGTCAGCGGCCCCCGCGGCCGGATGAATTTTGGCCGCCACTTCATCACCGGGCCGGACGGGAGCGCGCTGGCGCGCGGCCTGGGCGCGGGGGTCTACCAGTTCACCGCCCAGGTTGAGGGCTGCCTGCCGGCGCGCGCCGCCCCCGCCGCGCTGCGGGGCGGGCCGCAGCCGGCGGCGGTGCAAGTCACCGTGCGCCCCGCCCCCGGCGGGACGGCCGAGATCGCGGTTGAAGACCCCGACGGCCGGCCGCTGCCCGGGGCTTTCGTCTCGCTCCAGCGGCGCGGCGACACCACGCCGCTCACGCCGGAGATCACCCAGGCCATGCTGCGCGGGGGGCGTTTTCCCGACTACTTCACCGACCGCGACGGGCTGTACATACTGTCAGGAATCGAGCCAGGCGAGTACCTGCTGGAGATCGTTCACGCCGATCATCCGCCCGCCACCTGCGCCATCGCCTTCACGCCGGGCAAACGCCACCCGGTGCGCGTCGGGCGCTGAGGCGAACCGCCCCGCCGCGCCCTGTCCAAAAACGATGGTTACGAGGAAGAGTCGGATTCCAAGTGAAGGAGAGTAGGGGGTTGGGATTCCGGATGGCGATCCGAATGTCAGCGACAAAGCGTGCGTCGCATCGGAACGGGCGAAACCGGCGTGCTCTCTTGCTTCTCATGGGGACCGGGGGCGTCACTTCTTCCCCGGTTCCGCCTCGGAGGTGAAGGGCACGGCCTCCAGGTTCTCCAGCCGCAGGCCGGCCAGGCGCACGACTTCGGCGCGGGTGGCGGGCATGTTCGACCCCCAGATGACGATGCTGCCGTCTTTGGCCGCGCTCGCCAGCCGGCGGCCGTCGGGGGAGAAGGAGAGGGAGGTGACACCGCTCATCTGCGCCGAGATGACGCGGATTTCGCGGCCCGTGGCCATTTCCCAGAGGCGGATCATGGCGTCGGAACTGCCGCTGACCAGCGTGCGGCCGTCGGGAGAGAAGGCCAGGGCGTGCACCGTGTTCACGTTGCCGTAGAGCGTCCGCCGCGGACGGCCGGTTCCGGCCTCGAAGAGCCGGATGGTCCAGTCGCGGCCGCCGCTCACCACGGCTTCGCCGTCGGGCGTGAAGGCGACCACGGAGACGCCGGCGGAGTGATCCAGGTTCGACCACCGTTTCTCCCCGGTGCGCGGGTCCCAGAGCGTCACCTGGCGATCGGCCCCGCCGCTGGCGAGAAGCCGGCCGCCCGCGCCGAAGGCCAGGGCCACCACGGCCGAGGTGTGGCCGGTGAGCGTCCGCCCCACGGCGCCCGAGGCGGCGTCGATCAGGCGTATGGCGCCATCCTCGCCGGCGGCGGCCAGCGTGCGGCCGTCGGGCGACCAGCGCACATCGAAGACCGCCCCGCCGCCCGGCGCCCAGGCCGCCTTCGACTCCAGCGTGGCGGCGTCCCAGAGCCGCACGGCGCCGTCGTGGCCGCAGGAGGCCAGCGTGCGGCCGTCGGGCGACCAGCACAGCCCGGCGGCCTCGCCCTGGTGGGCCACCGCCTTGGCGCGTTCGCGGCTGGCGCTCTCTTCCCAGACGCGCAGGGTGCCGTCCTCGCCGGCCGAGGCCACCAGCGTGCCGTCGGGCGAGAAGGCCGCGGCGTTCACCCCGCGCTCGTGGCCGGTCAAAACGTGCGTCCGGCTGGAGCGCATCACTTTCCACAGCCGGGCGGTGCGGTCCCAGCCGGCGCTGGCGAAATAGTCGAAGGAGGGGGAGGAGGCGACGGCCAGCACGGGGGCTGAGTGGCCGGAAAGCGTCATGACGTTGCGGCCGGTGATCGTCTCCCAGCCTCGGAGGGTGCGATCCCACGAGCCGGTGAGAACGTAGTTGGAATCGGGCGAGACGCAGATGGAGAGGATGGGGCCGCGATGGCCCTGCATGGCGCGAACCACCTGCCAGGTGGAGGTGTCCCATTGGAAGACGAGACACTCGGCGCTGCCGGAAAAGAAGAACTTGCCGTCGGGCGAGAAGGCCACCGCAAGGACGGGCAACGTGTGGGCGGCGATCACGCGGATGGTCTCGCCGGTGGCTGGGTCGCTCAGGCGGATCGTGTTGTCGACGCCGGCCGTGGCGAGGACCTTGCCGTCGGGGGAGAAGGCAACGGCTTGGATGGAGGCCTCGTGGCCGGAGATCACGCGGACCGTGTCGCCACCGCGCCAGAGGCGGGCCGTCTTGTCCTCGCCGGCGGAGGCCAGGAGCGAGCCGTCGCGGGACCAGGCGACGGCGTTGACGCTGCCCTCGTGGCCGGACAGCGCCTGCAGTTCGCGGCCGGTGGCGGCGTCCCAGAGGCGAACGGTCTGATCGTCGCCGCCGCTGGCGAAGGTTTTGCCGTCGGGGGCGAAGGCGAGCGCCGCGACGCCCTTGAGGTGGCCGAGCAGCGTGCGGAGCGGGCGGCCGGAAGGAACTTCGGAGACGCGGATGGTTTTGTCGCTGGAGCCGGTGACCAGCGTGGCGCCGTCGGGGGAGAAGGCCGCGCACCGGACGAAGTCGTCGTGGCCCGAGAGCGTGCGCTCGTACACGGCCGGCGGCTCGGCGATGCAGAGCAGGGCGTCGCGCAGGGCGCGGGTGTCGCCGCGTTCCCGCGCGCCGTCGAGGTAGACCATGGCTGAGAGGATGTCGGCGTCGGCCAGCGCCAAGTTGGCCTTGGAGACCAGCGCGTCGCAGAGGTTGACGTTGGCGGCGGTGAGGGCCTGCTCGGCGCGGGCGCGCTCGGCCTGGGCCTGCTCGCGGTCGCGTTCGGAGGTCTCGCGCGCGGCGCGGGCCTCGTGCTCGTTGCGCTCCGCGCGGGCGGCGGCGTCGCGCGCCTGGTCGCGGTCATGGGCCGCCTCGCCGCGGGCCTCTTCGGCCTGGTCGCGCTGCCGCGCGACCTCACGGTTCTTGCTCACCGTGGAGGAGACGAACCACACCCCGGCGACCAGCAACACCGTGGTGGCGACGGCGGTGGGGATGACGATGGCGCGGTTGCGGCGCACCCACTTCTGGAACAACTCCAGGGCGGAGTACTCCACGGCGCGCAGCGCGCGCCCCTCCGTCCAGGCCTCGATGTCGGCGCGCAGATCATTCACGCTGCGGTAGCGGTGCTCCTGCTTCCGGGCCATGGCCTTGAGCACCACGGCCTCCAATTCGCGGGGGATCGGTCGCGCCGGGGGCCGCGAGCCGGCGGCGCGGCGATCCGCCCCGGAACGCCGCTCCATGCCGCTCGGGCCGGACCCCGGCCGCGCCCGGCGATCCTCCCGCCGGCGCTCTTCCTCGCCCGCCGCCTCCGTGGCGGCCGCGCTCGCCGCCGACGCCGCGCGTTCGGCGCGCACGGTGGGCGGCGTCAACTTCCCCTGGGCGACGTCCACCAGAATCTGGTAGGTCCCCCCCTGGAAGGGGGGCACGCCGGTGAGGATCTCGTAGAGAATGGCGCCGAGGGAGTAGATGTCGGACCGCTCGCTCATCTTGCGCACGTCGCCGCGCGCCTGCTCGGGCGGCATGTAGGCCGGCGTGCCCACGATGGCGCCGTCCATCGTCATCAGCGCGCCCGACCCGCCGCGCACGCCGGCGGTGTCCACCTGCAACCGCTTCTCGCGGCGATCCTCGCGGCCCAGCACCTTGGCCAGGCCCCAGTCCATCACCTGCACCTCGCCGAATTCGCCGGCCATGACGTTCTGGGGCTTCAGGTCGCGGTGGATGACCCCCCGCGAGTGGGCGAACGCGATGGCGTCACAAACCTTCAGGAAGGCGTCGATCAGCCTCATCAACGTGGTCTTGCCGCCGCGGTGATAGTCTGCGATGGAGTCTTTCAGCGGCTTGCCGCGCACGCGTTTCATGGCGAAGAACGGCCGGCCGCTGGGGTCGATGCCGATCTCATGCACCGGGCAGATGTTGGGATGCTCCAGTTGCCCCTGCACCTGCGCCTCTTCAACAAAACGCGCCACCACGTCGGCGCGGTCGCCCGGCACCTTGAGCATCACCTTCACCGCCACTTCGCGCCGCAGGTCCAGGTCTTTCGCCTCCATCACCGCGCCCATGCCGCCGCGCGCGATCTCCCCCACCACCATGTAACGTCCCAGCACCGCCGGCCCGCCGCTCTCGTCCGCGCCCAGCGGATCGCCGTCCGCGGCCCGCGGCGCGGTGAGGGCCGTGCGGTCGCGGCCGTCGCCGGGGTTGAGGTCCACGCCGGGCGCCACGCCGTACTGGTCGCGCAGGCTCGCCAGAACCGACGCCCCCGGCGGCACGTAGAGCCGCGCCGAGGAGCCGTCCAGCGGTTGAGCCGGCTCCGCCCCGCGCGCGGCCGCCGGTGACGGGGTGGGCGGCGGCGCGCTCCGCGGCGGTGACGGCGTTGGCTCCGGCGGAGCCGCGGGAGGGGCTGGTGGCGGGGGAGGAAGCGTGGCCGCCGAGTCCGCCAAGGTCGCCAAGGGAACCGGCGCAGCCCGTGGCGGCGAGGGCGAGGCGGCCGGCGCGTCGGCGTCGCCCAGAACGTCGGCGAGCGCGCCGGCGAAATCGTCTTCCTCCATGTCGAAGTCGAAGATCACTGCCGTGCCGAGGTCGAACGCCGCGCCCTCGGCGGAAACGTTGACGCCGCCCGCCGGCTCCGGCCCGCGCGGGAGCGGCGGCGGCGAAGGCTCGCCGGCCGGCTCCAGGGCCGGGATGGAGAGCGAGCCCCCGCACCGCGCGCAGCGGTAGGTCTTGTTGGGGTCAATCTCGCGCACGTGGTAGCGCCGGGCGCAACCCGGGGTGACGCAGCGGAGCATCTCGCGCTCCTGCGCGGCCAGCACGGCGCGGGCGTCGCCGGGCGACAGGCGGCGGCCATCCACGAGCAACTTGCCCAGCGACAGGGCGCTTTCGCCGTGCGCCCTTCGCGAAGCCAGTTCGAGCATGGCGTCGGAGAGATCGCGGGCCGAGAGCAGCCCCATTTTCAGGGCGATCTGCCCGAACTTGATGTCTCGACCTCGTGGCATCGCCCGCTCCGAAACCGCCTTCCCCCGCCGGCGAGACCCCGCCCCAGTCTCGTCGACAGCGCCAGTGTCATCCTCCCCGCGCCCCGCCGTGCCGCTCCCGACTCAACGACCGGCCGTCACCGGGGTCGCCGCGATGCGGAACCCGGCGACCGCGTTGACATTGTCGAGGTGGTCGTAGTTGCGGACCGCCACCCGGAAGCGTTCCTCGGCGACCTCAGCCCAGCCGCCGCCGCGGATGGCGCGGTAGTCGGCGTGGCGCGGGGAGTAGACGTCGGCGGTCCACTCGGCCATGCCGCCGGTCATGTCGACGACGCCGTAGGGAGACTCGTCGAGCGTGAACTTGCCCGCCGCCACCCACTGGTTGGGCTGATCGAAGGAGTTGCCGCCGTGGAGGAACATCCAGTCGAAGTGGTTGCCGAAGGGGAACCAGCGGGCGTCGGCGCCGCGCGCGGCCTTCTCCCACTCTTGTTCCGTAGGCAGGCGGTACCTCAGGCGCTGTTTGCCGGCGCGGATGGCGCGGGCGTTGAGCCACTCGCAGTAGAGGGCGGCGTCGGGTTGGGAGACGTTGGAGATGGCCTGGGGGAGTGGCCACTTGGTGGTCCATTTGCCGCCCTCGGCGGGGAACCAGAGCGGGGAGTCGTAGTGCGAGCGGCGCGGCGTGATGAGGAGTTGGGGGGAGCCGTCCTCGCGTTTCCGGGTATCCTCAAGTTCCTTCCGTTTCTGAATGGTCCAGTCGTCGTTGAGGAATTCGAGGTACTGGCTGACCAGGATCTCCTTCCACCCGATGAAGTAGTCGGGGAGGTTGACGCGCCGGCGGGGGGTGTCGCCGTTGACGCGCGGGTCGCCGCCGAAGGAGAACTCTCCGGCCGGGATGAAGATCATGGAGGGGTCCGCGACCTCGTCGATGGGGTAGAGGCGGACGTCGACCGATTTCTTCTCGTTCCGTTCGATGAGCACCGGCAGGCGGGTGGGCACGTACCCTTCCTTGAGGATGAGCAGGAGGTAACTGCCCATGGGCAGCGTGGAGGAGAGCGGCACGCCCGGCTCGGCCGGAGTGGCGGCCCAGAGCGCGGCGGGGCTGCCGCGCTTGATGATGTCGGAGGCGTCCATGCCGAAGCAGTCTTCGCGCATGAACCCGCGATCCACCACGCCCTCGGCCATGCGGAAGGGGGCGGGGATGAGGCGGCGGTCGGCGCCTTCCTCGTACCGGAACACGAAGACGTTGGCCTCGCCCGGCGCGGTGGCGAGGCGGAGGGAGCCGTCGCCCTTGAGTTCGTTGGCGAACTTGCCGTCGTGGTACTGAAGGGTGAGGTCGCGGTAGTAGATGGCGGAGAGGTTGTCGCGTTTTTCCTCCGCCTCGCGGAAGCGGTCCAGGTACATTCCGGCGAGGCCGGCGCGGGCCTCCTTGGCCTCGGTGTCGAGGAGGAGGACACCGTTGTAGGCGCGGAGCGCCTCGCCGGCGAGGCTTTCGCGCTCGGCCCGTTTCTGCTCCAGTTGGCGTTGGCGGTTCCAGAGGCCGCGCTTGTCTTGGAGGGGTTCGGGGCCTTTCAGGTTGTCGCGGCGCTGGGCCACATCGGCGGCGACGCGGGCGATCTCCTCTTCCACGCCCTGGAGGGCGACTTTCTTGCGGTTGATGGCGGCGAGTTCGTCGCGCACGCGGGCCTGGTTTTCCTCGGCTTCCGCGCGGCGGCGCACGGCGTCGATGCGGGCCAGCGCGATTTCGTTCTGCGGGTCGAGCGCCAGGACGCGGGTGTACTCCTCCCGCGCGCGGCGGGCGTAGCCGGTGTTGAAGGACTCTTCGGCGTGGGGAAGCAGGGCGCGGGCCTCCTCCCGCTTGCGCTGCACCTGGACCTGGTAGCCGACCTCCGCGATGCGGTCGCGGACGGCGGCGTGGTCGGGGTCCAGGGAGAGCACGGAATAGAAGAGTCGTTCGGCGCCCTTCCAGTCGCCGGATTTCATGCGCGCCTCGCCGGAGGCGAACTCCTCGGCCACGCGGGCGTTCCGCGCCGAGGCCTGCCACAGGTTGACGCCCACCACCGTAAGAATAATGGCCACGACCGTGGCGGCGATGCCCCCCGCGAGAATCCGGTTGCGCCGGACCCACTTGACGGCCATTTGAAGCGGGGTGTCGCGCTTGGCGGAGACGGAGCGCCCCTCGATGAAAAGCCGGACGTCGCGGGCCATGTCCTCCACCGAGGGGTAGCGATCCGCCGGCTGGCGGGAGAGCGCCTTCATGGCCACCGCGGCCAGTTCCGGCGGCGGCTCGCGGTCGGGGTTGCGGGTGAGCGGCGAGCGGATCTGCCGGTTGAGCACCTTGTCGACGATCTCGCGGGCGTTCTTGCCGGTGTACGGAGGGAAGAGCGTCAGCATTTCGTACAGGATGGCGCCGAGGGCGTAGACGTCGGAGCGTTCATCGATCTCGTTCACCCGGCCGGCGGCCTGCTCCGGCGGCATGTAGGAGGGCGTGCCGGCCACGGAGCCGTCCAGCGTCATCATCGTGTCGTCCTCGGAGCGGAGGCTCTCCACCACCTCCTCGGCGGCGCCGTCGGCGTGGCCGATGAGTTTGGCCAGGCCCCAGTCCATCACCAGCACCTCGCCGAAGCCCCCCACCATGATGTTGGCGGGCTTCAGGTCGCGGTGCACCACCATCTTGGAGTGCGCGAACGAGATGGCGTCGGCCACCTTCAGGAAGACCTCCAGCAGCCGGCCGAGCGGGTACTCCTCCTGGGCGATCTCCTCCTTCTCGGCCAGGCGATGAAGAATCTTGTCGAGCGCCTCCCCCCGCACCAGTTTCATCGTGAAGAAATAGCGCCCGGCCGGGTCTTTCGACAACTCGTGCACCGGCACGATGTTGGGATGCTCCAATTGGCCGGTCACCTGCCCTTCCTCCAGGAACCGCGCCAACCGCGAGCGGTTGCGGCTGGCGCCGGGCAGGATCACTTTCATCGCCACCTCGCGCCGCAGATCGCGGTCCAGCGCCCGCAGAATAGCGCCCATTCCGCCGCGGGCGATCTCGCCCTTGACCAGGTACTTCTCGCCCGCCCCGGGCGCCTCCAGCAGATCGCGGTACCGGGCCATCTTCTTCCCGGCGCCCACGCGCACCGCCGGCGCGTTCGGAACCGTGGGAATCGACTCCGGATCGCCCCCCGCCTCGCCGCCCGCGGCGCGAAGCGGCAGCGTCGGCCCGCCACCACCCCGCGAGGAGTCGTCGCCCACCGGCCCCGCCGCTTCTTCCCCCGGAAGCGGCGGAGGGGCGTCCAGGTCCACGGGGGCCTCCTCGACCACCTCGCCCTCGCCGTCGGCCAGGCGGGAGATGTCGGACTGCATGCCTTCAGACCCCGATCCCTGGGCGGCGCCGGCCTTTAGAGCGGCCTGCACGGCTTCCTCAACCGCGCGGATCTGCTCCTCGGTCATCAACTGGTTGCGGCGGACGACATACTGCACGGTGACGGTGTCGCCCTTCTTCGCCTTGCGCTGCAACACGCGGCGGCATGCCTGGGCTTTCTCGGCGGTCAGAAAGCCGATATTC
>JACQVU010000470.1 GCA_016209585.1 Planctomycetota bacterium | reverse complement strand
TCCGTCGTCCGGGCGCGCTGCAGGTGGCAGAGGGCGATGGCGAGCGCGTCGGTGACGTCCTCCGGCGTCGGAGGCGCGGCCAGCGCCAGCCGGGCGGCCACCATGCGGGCCACCTGCGCCTTGCCGGCGCCCCCGCGCCCGACCACCGCCTGTTTCACCGAACGGGGCGCATACTGGTGCACCGGCAGCCCGGCCAGCGCCGCCGCCAGCAACGCCACGGCACGCCCCTCGCCGATGCGGAACGCCGCCTGCGGGTTCCTGCTGAAAAAGGCCTCTTCAATCGCCAGCGCCGTCGGCCGGTGGCGGCGGATGATCCGCGTCAGCGCGCGGAAGATGTCGCGCAACCGCTCCGCCACCGGCAACGACGCGGGAACCCGGATGGCCCCGCACGCCACCAGCGCCGGGCGGCCAGCGAGATCGTCCAACAGCCCGAACCCCACCACCCGTGTGCCGGGATCCACGCCGAGAACCCGAAGCGCCATGCCACGCCCACCTTTCCCGTCCGACCCCCAACCCCCGCCTTTGGGTGCTGGGTGCTGGGTGTTGGGTGCTGGGCCCAACACCCAACACCCAACACCCAACACCGCGGTACTCCGCCTGACCCCCGCCACTGTTTCGCCTTCTTCGCCGGGGCCGGTCCCATTATGCTTGATGCGCCCATGTCACGCCGCGATACCTCGGAACATTCGCCGCCCTCCTCGACCGCCGCCGTGCATACGCCCGGCGCGCGGCCGGGACCGGGGCCTATTCACCAACAGGCGCTGTTCACCTTCCCCAACCTGAAGGAATTGATCGCCGTCTTCCGCCGCGAGAAACCGGGGCACTTCTATACCCGGCACGGCAACCCCGGCTTCGACCGGGTCGAGAGCCTGCTCGCCGAAATGGAAGAGGCCGAGGCCGCGCTGGTCTTCTCGTCCGGCATGGCGGCCATCGCCACCGTCATGCTCTCCCTGGCCGTCGGCGGCGGACGGACGAAAAAGAAGGGCGGCGCCGACATCGTGGCGCTGGCCGATCTCTACGGTGGCACGGCGGCCTTCCTCAACGACGTCGCGCCGGCGTGCGGCCTGCGCGTGCGGACTGCGCCGGTGGACGACCTGGCCGCGCTGGAGCGGGCGGTGCGCGCCGGCGCTCGCCTGGTCTACTTCGAGACCCCCACCAACCCCCTCAATCGCATCGTGGACCTCGCGGCGGTGGCGCATATCTGCCGTTCCGCCGGCGCGCTGACGGTGGTTGACAACACCTTCGCCACCCCCCTCAACCAGCGGCCGCTGCGACGGGGGATCGACGTGGTGGTCCACTCGGCCACCAAGTACCTCGGCGGCCACGCCGACCTCCTGGCCGGCTGCGCCGCCGGACCGGCCCGCCTCATGCGCCGGGTGGCCGCCTGGCGGACCATGCTGGGCGGCACGCCCAACGGCTTCGAGGCCTGGCTGCTGGAGCGCAGCCTCAAGACTTTCCCGATGCGCATGCGGGCGCATAACGCCAACGCCTTCTCGGTGGCGTGGTTCCTCTCCGTGCATCCGCGCGTGCGGCGCGTCTATTATCCGGGCCTGGAGGCTGACCCCGGCCACCAGGTCGCCCGCCGGCAGATGGCGGGCTTCGGGGGGATCGTCTCGTTCGACCTGGCCGGGGGGTTCCGCGAAACCGAACGCTTCGTGAACAGCCTGAAACTCTTCCACCTGGCCGCGTCGCTGGGCGGGGCGGAGTCGCTGGTCTCGCTGCCGGCCTTCACCTCCCACCTCTGGATTCCCAAGGCCCAGCGCGAGGCCATGGGGATCGGCGAGAACACCGTGCGCCTCGCGGTCGGCCTGGAGAACGATGAAGACCTGGTCCGCGACCTCGACCAGGCGCTGGCTGCGGCCTTCCCCGCCCCCGCCGCCCGCCGCGGCCGTCTCGCGCTCGCGCGCCCGCGAACCACGCCGACCGGCCGGCGCCCGTGAGCCGCCGTCAGCGCGCGGATCGCGCGGCCGCCGCGCCGCTACCTCGCGGCGGCCTTGGCGATCAGGTCCACCACGCGGCAGGAATAGCCCCACTCGTTGTCATACCAGCCGAGCACCTTCACCAGGTTGGTCTCCTTGAGCGCCATGGTGCACTTGGCGTCGAAGATGCAGGAGTGGGAGTCGCCGAGAATGTCGTGCGAGACGATCTCGTCCTCGGTGTACCGCAGAATCCCCTGGAGCGGGCCGTCAGCCGCCTTCTTGAACGCGGCGTTGATCTCCTCCACGGTGGCCCGCTTCTTCAGGTGGCCGGTGAAATCGGTCAGCGAGCCGTCGGACACCGGCACCCGCACCGCGATGCCGTTCAACTTGCCCTTCAGGTCGGGGATCACGTCGCCCACGGCCTTGGCCGCGCCGGTGGTGGTGGGAATGATGTTCAGCGCCGCGGCGCGCGCCCGGCGCAGGTCTTTGTGGGGCAGGTCGAGCAACTGCTGGTCGTTGGTGTAGGCGTGCACCGTGGTCATGAGGCCGTGGTCCACGCCGAAGGCGTCGTGCAGCACCTTCACCATGGGCGCCAGGCAGTTGGTGGTGCAGGAGGCGTTGGAGATCAGTTTGTGCTCCTTCTTCAGCGCGGCGTCGTTCACCCCCAGCACGATCATGGCGTCGATGGGGTCCTTGGCCGGCACCGTCAGCAGCACCCGCGGCGCGCCCGCGGTCAGGTGCTGCTCTAACTGCTCGCGCCGGGTGAAGACGCCGGTCGACTCGATCACGATGTCCACCCCGTACGCCTTCCACGGCAGTTTCGCCGGCTCCTTGATGGCGGTGACGGGGATGACCTTGCCGTCCACCACCATTTTGTCGCCTTCAGCCCGCGCCTCCCCCTGGAACCGCCCCGTCACCGAATCGTACCGCAGCAGATAGGCCAGCGTGGCCGCGTCGGTGAGGTCGTTGATTCCCACCACCTCCATGTCCCGCTTCTCACGGCTCCGCATGATGCGGAAGACGTTGCGTCCGATGCGCCCGAACCCGTTGATCCCGATGCGGATTGCCATGACCACCCTCTTGTCGCAGAATGAGACCGGCGGGCACATGGTAGGCGCGGGCGCGATGGTGTCAACCCGGAGATGGGAACGGGGCTGACTGGCGGTCTGGTCGCGCCGGTGACGCCTCCCCTCCTCCCACGCCCCTCGCCCCTCGCCCCACGCCCCACGT
>JACQVU010000477.1 GCA_016209585.1 Planctomycetota bacterium | reverse complement strand
GTTCCAGAGAGCGCGGTTTGCCGGCGAGTCGCCGCGTTGGTCGTCGCGGTCGCGGTCGCGCTCCTCGTGCTCCCGATAATGGCCGGCTGCGGCAAGAATGGCGGGCCGGTGCCGGGGGCGGGCGCGGGGGCTGGCGGTGTTGATGGGCAACAAGCGGCGCTGCGCATCGAGCGGTTGATCACGGCGAACGAGGGTGGCGAAGTGGCCGCGCCGGCTGGCCACCCGCTGGCGGGGGCGTCGGTCAACGTGCCCCGTTTCGCGCTGGCGCAAGATAGTGTCATTTCGATCACTCCCGCCCCCACGCCCCGCAACGAACCCGCGCCGGCCGTTGGTAGTTCCGCCGTGAGGCGGTCCGCGTCGGACGCCCTCACGGGTGCACTACAAACGGACCCGCCGGCCGCCGCAGGCACCGCCCCCGCCGCTCTCCCCATCTCCCCGTCTCCCCATCTCCCCATCTCGCCCTCCGCCGCCACGCCCGCCGCCCTCACGGGCGCACTACCAACCGCCGCCTCGTTGGTCGCGCCCTCGTTGCCGGCGGGCATCGCGGCGGTCGGTCCGGTGGTTGATTTCGGCCCGTCGGGCTTGTCGTTCGCCGCGCCGGTTGACGTCACTTTGCCATATTCAGAGGGGGCGCTGCGCAGCCTCGGTCTGCTTGACGAAACGCGCGTCGCGGCCTTCACAATTCGATCGGACACCGGGAAAATAGAGTTTCTCCCCGTGATCTCGCGCGATACGGAACGCGACACCGTGACCGTGCGCGCCGATCACTTCAGCCTCTTCGGCACGACCACCGAGCCGAACGTGGGCGTTCTCTGGCGGCTGGTGAGCACGATCACCTCGATCACGTTGTACGGTGACGGGGGCGAGCCGGTTCCCGCCGAGTACCCGGACCTGACGAACTTCGGCGATGAAGACATCGATCTGAACCCCGGCCTGGCCATGCTCGGCGTGCTGAGCGCCGACGATCTGAACGGCAACGCCAACCCCTTCTCGCTGCGCGGCAGCGCCGTGGCGGGCGGGGCGGTGGCCTTCACCATCACGGGGTTCGGGGCTGCGCCCCAGGTGGTCGGCGGCACGGTGAACGGGGCGACGTCGCCGGCGCGGACGGACTACGCCGGGTCGCATGCGTTCACCGTCACCGAAGATCACGGTGATCAGATTGTCGGGTCGTTCACCGGCGGGTACGACGAAGTGACGTACGTCGACGACGCCGGGGTCACGCGCGTCGGCCGCGTCGCCTATGCCGGCGCGTTCACGGTCGACGTGATCCGCGCCGACGATCTGGAGGCCGACGACACCGTGAGCAACGGCCTCTCGCCGGCCCGCGGCGCGGCGGGCGAGTTCGTCACGTGCGCCACCCAACCGATCCGCGCGCGGGCCTTTCCGACGCTGCTCACGCCGCTGTCGCTCGGTAAGGTGGTGTTCAATCTGACGCATCCCGGCGAACCCGGCGAACCCGCGCGCGGCGTCCCCGACAAACCGCCCGTTGACACCCTGTTCACCGGCTCACCCCAGACGATCGGCGCGCTCGCAAAGCGCGAGAGTCCCTACCTGTTGACCTCAGCCATGGCTGACGGCTCGTTCGCCGACCGCGTGCTGGCGATTCGTATCATCGAGATCGACCGGTTGATCGCGCGGTACGATGAAATCAAGGGGCCGGTCGACGAACCCGACCCGACGAAAAAGGTCTTCCGGTTCGAGGCTGAGGGCAAGCCCGGAATCCCAGGCCGCATCAACGTGGCGCGCGACAGCGAAGTGCTCTTTCTGAACGGTTTGCCCGAAGACGAGCGCCGCGTCGATCTGGTGCGCTACACGGCTGAAGGCGGCGCGCCGGCCGACGGCAGCGGCGCGCTCTTCACCACGCGCTTCGCCGAGTACGGCCAGAAGTCGTGCAAAGCGCGGCTCGGAACCGACCCCGTGTACGCCGAGGTGATCGCCAACGTGGTGGGGCTGAAGGAGGCCGTGGTCATTCCGTATCGCGAAACCCTGAGCGGCGGGTACGAACCGAACCCCGACCCCGCGACCCATAAGAGGGTGGCGCGCGGAGAGTCGCTCCTGGTCCAGACCTGCCCGCTGGTTCCGGTGCTGCTGCGCGGGGTGTCGGAGATCGCCGTCGACACGGCGGGGGGTCTCATCGACCCGTTCGCCCACCTCGCGCGGTACGACGCGCCGGGCGCGGTGGTCGAGTCGGGGGCCGGCCCGTCGTTCGAGGCGCGCTACCTGACGCCGGGCGACCATACGATCAAAGTGCATCTCTCCGGCGACGTGGGGGAGGCGGGCGGACAAAAAGGCTGGGCCGAGGTCACGGTGCGCGTGGCCGGCTTCCGCGACCTGGTGTTCGACCTTCCGGACGCCTGCGCCAACCAGTACTTCTGGGGAACGCTCACCTTCGACGCCGACGTGTCTCCCGACATCGTGTCGCACCTGGACCTTGAAGCGGTGTACCTGAACGAGGCCGGCGCGGAAGTGGAAGAGCCGATCAGCGTCGAAGCCACCGAGCAGACGGGGAACACGGTGAAGGCCAAACTCTACTTCACCGAGTTCTTCGGCGGCGGCCCGCGCCTCATTCGGGTGAAGTGCGGCGCGGGGGAGATCGAGCGCCCCTTCACCAAGGTGGGCATCACCCACGGGGAACTGGTCGACGACGATGATCCGAACAGGATGATCACCACCGAAGGCCCGTTCGAAATGACCACCTTCCTCGGCGAGGGCGACCCGGACCGCGTCGACGACGACCGCGCCCGCGTCACGCTCACCATCGAGACCGAGCCGTGGGGCCGCGAGAGCGAGTTCCTCTTCGCGTTCAAGCCCATCAACGGTGTGATGCCCCCCCTCGGCGCGTTTCAGCCGGCGCCGGTTCAGGTGACGTTCGCCGAGTCGGGCGAGTTCGAGATCACGCTCAAGTGCGCCAGGGAGGACCGCATCGGCGCCGGGGTCTTCGAGTTCGGCGGCGGGCCGATCATCACCGTGGTGGACCTCGTGGCGCTCACGGTCACTGACACCGCCCCGCCAGCCAGC
>JACQVU010000467.1 GCA_016209585.1 Planctomycetota bacterium | reverse complement strand
GGTCCGGCGACCCGCGCACGCCCCCGCCCAGCCCGCCGGTTCCGGAAATACCCAGAACCTGGTCGCCCCCGGCCGTGCCATAACCCCCGCCGCCGCCGCCCCGCGGCGTGCCGTTGTTGGTGACCCCGGCCCCTCCCCCCGTCGTTCCGCCGCTGGGGTCCGTGCCGGCGGCCGGCGCCGTCGCCTGCCCGCCCAGGCCGCCCGCGCCGCCGCCCGCCAGCCCGGCGCCGGCGGACATGGTTGAGGTGAGGCCGAACGAGGTCCACCGCCCGTGCCCACCGTGGTCGCCGCTGAGCGACAGCGTGCCGTTGACGGTGGCGTTGGCGGCCACGTTGATGGTGAGGGGGTTCGACCCCACCGCGAACATGGTGTGGCCCGCGCCCAGCGTGAAGTCTGACAGGTTGAACACCCCGCCCGAGACCGCGCTGGTGTCGATCTTGAACCGCTTGGGGTTGAACGGCGCGGCGATGCCCCCGTAGAACGCCGCCGTGGTCGTGTCGGCTGAAATCTGGTTGCTCCCCGGCTGGCTGAAGCCCCCCGCCCCGTCGCCCTTGTACCAGTAACAGGGCTGGTTGGCGGCGCCGTCGCCGTTGCTGGCGCAGATCACGTCGGTCTTGCCGTCGTCGTCCACGTCCCAGGCCGTGATGCCGTTGTAAGTGGCCACGCTCGACATCTGCGCGGTGTTCAGATCGGCCACGCCGTCCTGCGTGAACGCGCCGGCGGACGAGCCGAACGCCACGTACACCCGGAAGTTGCCGGCGCCGTTATACGGAATGAGCAGATCGTCATAGCCGTCGTTGTTCACGTCGGCGCGGGCGATGTCGTAGGTGTCAGCCACCGGGAAGACGCTCGCTTGGCTGCCGACGTAGACGAACCCCCCTTGCCCGTCCCCCTTCCAGAAGTAGAGCGTGGTGCTGTTGGACTCGCCGTAGACGAGATCGACGTTCTGGTCCCCGTCGAACTGCCCCAGCGCGCAACCCCGCAACGACCCCGTGCCGGGGTGGTCGTGCATCGCCAGCGCGTTCCAGGTGAGCAACTTGCGCGTGAACTTCCCGTCGGACTTCCCCAGGTAGTAGACGAGGTCTTCATGGTTGTTGCTGGCGAAAACGTCCGGCCGGCCGTCGCGATCAATGTCGTTCACGGCCATGTCCATGCCCCAGGAGTTCACGTACCGCTCGGTGACGCGGATGGGCGCGTTGAACTGCGAGGCCGCCAGCGCCCCCACGTCGCTGTTGCGGTAGACCAGGTAGATGTACCAGTCGTTGTCCAGCGCGCAGAGGTCCAGCAGACCGTCGCCGTTGAAGTCGGCCACCGCCAAGCCGACGACGTTCGACGCGATGGTCGCCGCCGTGTTCAACTGCACCCGCGCGCCGAACGTGCCCGGCCCCGTCTTCTCCCACGCCCAGATCTCGCCGCTGGAGTCCGCCACCGCCAGGAACTCCTTGGCGGCGGTGACGTTGGTGATCCCGGTGATGCCCGACGAATAGGTGGCGGAGTCGAACGCCTGCGTCCCCGCCCCGCCGTCCACCGCCTGGGCCTTGACGTACCGGGTGTGGGATTGGGCGGGCAGCCCGGTTTCGGTCCAGGTGGTGACGCCCGCGTCCACCTGCCCCACCAGCGTCGTGCCGTCCCAGACGCTGAAGCCCGTTTCGTTGCTGCTGTTGTCGGTCCACGACCAGGTGATCGTGCTGGCCGTCGCCCCCGTGTCCTGGAAGTTGGAAGGCGCGTTCACTTGGGCGGTAGCGACACCGCCCGCGAGCAGTGAACAGATCGCTGCACACGCGAGAAACGCCCGCGCGACCAGCGACCTCGCCGCGCGACTTCCCACCATAGGTATGTTTTCTGCCCGCGACGCCGGGAGGCGACGCAGACCAAGCCCGGATCGACCCAAGGGAATCAATCCTACTGTGGAGATTGTACCGGCCATGTGCCATTCATTCAATACCATCGTTCTGGAAAAATTTATGTGGCCGGTCACACGAGGGGCGCGGGACGCGGGACGCGGGAGGAATAGCGCGCGGCTCCAGACCATGCGAAGTTGTAACTAAAATAAACAAAAATAGTATTTGACTAATAATGTTGCTGATGTATGATGTCAATGGTGAAGGTTGCTTTCGACCGGCTGGACGCGGGTCCGCTGTCGCGACGGCTCGTAGTGCGCCCGTCAGGGCGTCCGGTTCGTAGTACGCCCGTCAGGGCGTCTACCAGACCGCCTGACGGCGGAACTACGAGCGCGGCGCGCCCGTGAGGGCGTCCGGTTCGTAGTGCGCCCGTCAGGGCGTCAGATCGGATGTGCAGTAACGACAAAAAAAGTTCATGCCAACCACAATCCAGGGTTGATCCCAACGCAAGGATGTGCAGTAACGACAAAAAAAGTTTTCACAAGTATCTCACCACGCTCTACCGATGGCTTGAGGCAAGATCTCTCGTGGTTCTCGACCGTCAAGTGTGCAAGAGCGACAAAAAAAGTTTGCGCCCACCATTCTCCCGCGTTGCTCTCAACACAAAGATGTGCAAGAACGACAGACATCTCGGCTGCGCCGCAACCGTGTTTGGTGTTGGGATACTGGTACGAAGCGCCGAACACCCTACACCTCGGTACTCCTCCCGCGCCCAGCACCCCAAGCCTTCCCACCATGACTCTAACGACGGGCTGTTCGACCGCGCCGCGAACGTTCGCGCGCGTTGTCGCTACGGTTACCGAATCCACCGTTCGCGGGGCGTTGGCGCTCGCACGCCGGGTCGCCGAGGCCGATGACGCCGACCTCATCGAGTTCCGCCTGGACCTCATGGAGCGCCCCGACCCCCGCGCCCTGGTAAGCGGCTGTCCGCTGCCGGTGGTGCTCACGAACCGGGCGCGCCAGGAGGGGGGCGAGTTCCGGGGCGACCGCGACGAACGCCTCCGCGCCCTGCTCGACGCGGCGGCGGCGGGGCCGGCGTTCGTTGACGTGGAGCACGACATCGCGGCCTCATTCCTCGCCGAGCAACCCGGCCGGCGGGCGGGCTGCTCGCCGGCCCCGGCGACGGCGACGGCCGCGCTCGCGCCGGACACCGCGGCGGGACAGGTGGTGGTGACACCGGAGAACGACGCAGGCGCGCCGCCGGCCGTCATCGTCTCCTACCATAACTTCCTGACCACCCCCGACGACCTCGGCGGGCTGCTCGACCGGCTGGCCGCGCTGGGAGGCGACCTGGTCAAGTTCGCGGTGACGCCCCGCCGGCTGGCGGACGCCATCGAGGTGTTGCGCCAGAGCGAGCGGCTGGCGGCCATGGGGCGGCGCTGCGCGGGCATCGCGCTGGGCGAGGTGGGCCTGTTCACGCGGGTGCTGGCGGGGAAGTTCGGCGCGGCGCTTACCTACGGCGCGGCTGACGCCGAGGCCCCCGGCGCCCCCGGCCAGCCGCCGGCGCGGGAGTTGACGCGGCGCTATCGCGCGCGGGAGGTGAACCCGCGCACGCGCGTCTTCGCGGTCATCGGCGACCCCGTTGGCCAGAGCGCGTCGCCGGCCGTGCATAACGCGCTCTTTCGTGCCACCGGGCGCGACGCCGTCTACGTTCCGCTGCCGGCGGAAACGTTCGCGGCCGCGCGCCTGGCCATTGAGGGGCTGCCGCTGGAAGGCGCTTCCATCACCATGCCCTATAAGGAAGAGGCGCTGGCGGCCTACGCGGCGGGGGCTGACCCGCCGGCGCGGCGGGTGGGCGCGGCCAACACGCTCTATCGGCCGGCCGCGCCAAGTGGCGCGACGGCGACGCGCGAGGCCGAGGCCGAAGCAGTGCGGGCGGCGAACACCGACGCCGCCGGGGCGATGGCCGCGCTGGGGTGGCCGCGCGCGAGGCGGGCGCTGGTGCTCGGCGCGGGGGGCGCCGCGCGCGCGGTGGCCTCGGCGCTGGTCGACGCGGGCAACGATGTCACGCTCTGGAACCGGACGGCGTCCCGCGCCGCCCAGCTCGCCGAAGCGATCGGCGGCGAATGCCGGTGCGCGCCGGCCGGCGCGCCGCCGGTGGGTCCGTTCGATCTCGTGATCAACGCCACGCCCGTGGGAATGGCGCCGCGGACGGGGGAATGCCCGGCCGACCTGTCACGCTTCGCGGGCGCGCCGCGCGTCTTCGACATGGTGTATCGCCCGCCGGAAACCCGCTTCCTCCGCGAGGCGGCCGCGCGCGGGTGGGGCACGGTGTCGGGCGCGGAGATGTTCGTGGCGCAGGCGGCGGAGCAGTTCCGGCTCTGGACGGGCGAAACGGCCGATCCCGCGATGCTTCGCGCGGCCTTCCAGGCCGCTTTCACGCCGTCTCCCGCCGGCGGGAAAGGGGAAGCGAGCCGCGCCGAGGAGGGCGCGTGGCGGCCGCGGTTGCCCGGCGATCCGGGACATCTCCTGCTGATCGGCCCGCGGGCGGCCGGGAAAAGCACCGCGGGCCGGCTGGTGGCGGGGCTGCTGGCGATGCCCTTCGTGGACCTGGACGCGCTGGTGGAGGCGCGCGCGGGGAGGTCGGTGGCCGAGGTGTTCGCGGCCGAGGGGGAGGCGTCGTTCCGCGATCATGAGAGCGCCGCGCTGCGCGCGCTGCCCGCGCTGCCGCCCTCCGTGGTCGCCGCCGGAGGGGGCGCCGTGCTGCGGGAAATCAACCGGGAGCGGATGCGACGGATGGGGCTGGTCGTCCACCTGTTCGCGCCGGTCGAGGCGCTCGCGGCGCGGCTCCACGCCGCCGGGCCGTGCGCCGGCGGGCGGCCCTCGCTCACGGGGCGCGCGCCGGCCGAGGAGATCGGCGACGTGGCGGCGGCGCGGGACACGCTCTACCGGGCGACGGCACACGCCGCCCTCGACACGGCCGGGCGATCACCCGCACAGACGGCCCAGGACCTGGCGGCCCTCGCGCGGGGGGGCGGATGAGACGAGAGCGCCGGCCTCCTCTCCGCGCGGGAGGATGCAGGAATCTGCGTCCCGTCACCGATTCCATTGCGCCGCACGGCACGCCGCGTGCGGGTGAGTGCCAGAAGCGTTGAAACGGGCCTGGCGGCGTGAACTTCTCGTAACCATGCCACGATTTCGTTACGTCACTTTCAGTGCGGGCATCATCGCGTCGCTGCTGGCGGCCGCGCCCTTGGCGCGGCAAACGATGTACGGGTTTCGCGCGGTGGCTCCCTGTCTGGCACGAGATACCGATACCGCGGGCGCTGATCTCCCGCAGCCTGCCGAAGAGACGCCGCCTGCTCCGGCGGTGAATGACCAGTTGACCCCACCGCAAGAGGGTGTCGCCTGGAGTAAATTTCCCGATTCCGACAACCCAGGGGCGCTTCCCGCCAAGATCGTGCCATACGATGACGCGTTGTTGGGTGGCGTCTCCGGCGATGAACTGGAGCGGCGCGTGCGCGAGGCTCTCGTGAACGTGCGGGTTCGTGACTCATTCGAGCACCCCGTCGCGGGCGCGGAGATCACGGTTTGGGCGCCAAACGGTCCGGTCGAAGAGGAAGCCATGACGATGGTGACGCGACGCTCCACAGACGCTTCCGGCGCCGCGTCGGGCGTTGTCTTCCCCCGTGGCCGCTGGGCGGTGGTGAAGGTGCGCGCATCGGGTTTCGCGACGCACGAACGACTCATCTCGGCGCCGGGACCGATGGCCATGCAGATCACGCTCTTCCGACCGGCGCCGCTCTTCGGGAACGTCATTGACGACGCATCGACCCCCATCGTTGGCGCGCGGGTGACGATTCGGCGGCGCGCTTTCCAGGAAGAGCAGGACACGACGCCTGGGTCAATACGGCACGCGGTAACCGACCACGCGGGCGAGTTCCGCTTCGATGACGTGGAGCCGTCAACCGATTATTCACTGGAAGTCGTCGCGCCGGGGTTTGGCACGCCGCCGACTCGCGTTGTCGCCCCCGGCGTGCGTGTGGAGGTGCGCATGTCGGAAGGCCGTGAGATACGGGGAACCGTCGTCTGGGCGAAGGATGGAACGCCGGCGCGGCACACGCCCGTGTGGATTGAGACGCCCCAGGAAACGAAGTACCGCGCGGTGCTCACGGATGCTCTCGGGCGCTTCACAATCGCCGATTTCGCGCCAGGAGCGTACGGAGTGTTCCTGCCGTCGCTGGCGCTATCGTCTTTCGATCCCGAAAAATCCCGGATGCCCGGCGCGCCGCGTGTGGACCCTGGCGGCGACCCCGCGGTGATCGCGAACTGCACGCAATCGTCCGCCGACGTTCGCCTTACGAGGGAGGGAAACCCCGACCCGATCCTTCACGGTCAAGTCATCAACGTGGAGACCGGTTGTCCTGTGACCAACACGACGTTCTTCGGATTCCAGTATCAACCGTGGCCCAGCCATCCCAGGCGAAGGACCGTGCCGAATCTGGTCACCAATGACAACGGAGCCATTGAGAACGTCTACCCGCTGGGAAGCGCTGACCTTCACTTCTTGTCTCTTGATACGGCATGGAGTCGCTACTGGTCGCCGCGCTATTGCCCTGTCAAGTCCCCAAGTGATACGCGGAGTGAACAAATCGACGAATGCACCGTTCGACTGTTCGTCCAAAAGACGGAAACCACGTCGCTGGCGGTCGTCGATGATCAGGGGGTGCCTATTCCGGAATTCGATCTGTCGGTCGGCGAGCGAGTCGGCCCCGGGCTTGCACTCGTGCCACTTGGTCCATCCGCCGCCGAAACGCTCGCACCTCCGTTGACAATCTCCGCTCCCAGCTTCGTGTCATGCACCGTCAATCTCCCACACAACACGGCCGGGAGCCGCGTCGAGATGACCGCGCTCGAACGCGCGCCACGGATAGTCATTCGCCATATCGCACCGTTCGAGACACGACCGGCGGAGGTTCGGTTTTGTGTAGACGCGGCGCTCGAGGAAATCCTTCCACCCTATGGGGCGCGCCATCAAATCGCGTGGACCTCGCAGGAGGCATATCTCCGCCGAACCGACGAATCGGTCACCGTTCCGGTTCCCGTGTGCTGGCACGTGACCATCTCTCTGGGCGTCTACGCGTATCTGGGGCAGCCAGGGTGTGGAGCGGCGAACATCGTGGCGGGTCAAGCGCTGGTGATCGACTTTGACGCGCGGACATTTGAGTTCTCTCCAGAGAAGGACGATGAACCAAGGCCCGAAGTCGCGCCAACGGTCGTCGTCCGCGGCCGGTTTCTCTCGCCGGGGGCAAGGCCGGCTCCGGGGGTTCGCGTCATCGCGACACGCACCTGGGAAGAAATTCGCCGCTTCCCTGTTCGTTTCCCGTTACGTGAGTTGTATCCAGGAGAACTGTGTGTAACCGACGACTCCGGGAGGTTTGAACTCACGGTCCCGACACGGGGCGTCGTCGCCGGCGCGAATGCGATTGTCGTCAAGTCTCCGGCGTTCGTCTCCGAAATGTTCCAATTCACCGAGATCGACGAATCGGGTTCGGAGAACCGGGTCACGGGAACATTCGACCTGGGTGACGTGACTCTCGTTCCGGTGAAGCCGCTGACGGTTTCTTTCTCCCGACCGGAAGGTGACTCCGGCCACTATACCTTGGAGATCTCGGCAGGCCCTTCATCGCGTGATTCTCTGGCTTTCGCCCCCTTCTCATGCTCCAAGAGGCTGGACGGCTCTGAAACTCTGGTGACCATCGACGACGCGCCAACAGGTTACCGCTACCGATTCGACGTCACCCGAACCGCTTCGTGGAACAACAACAGGTCAACGGTCGTTCTTTCCACGACCATCGACGCCCCGGAGGGCGTCGTCGCATTGCGACTGCCTTCACCTGCCTCGCCCGCGACCGATGATCCCGCAAGGAATGGCGATTGAGACCACGCACCCTTGACGCCCCTTGGTCGGGAACCGCGATGTCACCACACGAGTGTGCCCGCGCTCCAAGAAGGATTGGTATGACACCGTCAGCGCTCGGCGGTGAGCGCGCCGGCGCGGAGGAGACGGGTGACTTCCTCGATGTCGGGATAGGGAACGCGGTCCGCCGAGTAGAAAGCGATGCCGCGTTCCCGGAGGATGTCGGCCACGCGGCGCGCGCCGGCGCCGGGCCGCAGCGGCGCGCGGAAGTGAATGGCCTGCCAGGCGGCGAGGATTTCGATGGCCACGACCATTTCCGCGTTTTCGAGGACCTCGCGGCACTTGCGGGCCGCGATGCCGCCCATGCTCACGTGGTCCTCGGTGTTCTCGCAGGTGGGGATGGAGTCCACGGTGGCCGGGTAGCAGAGTGTTTTGTTCTCGGAGACCAGCGCGGCCGCGGTGTACTGCAGGATCATGAAGCCGCAGTTGAGGCCCGACTCATGGATGAGGAACGACGGCAGACCGTTGCTGTGCCCCTTGTCGACCATGCTCGCCGTCCGGCGCTCGGAGATGCTGGCCGCCTCCGAGAGCGCGGCGGTCAGGGAGTCCATGGCCAGGCCCAGCGGCTCGCCGTGGAAGTTGCCGCCGCCGACCACCAGCCGCCGGAGGGGGGCGACGCCGAGGGAGCGGATCATGGCGGCGTACTCGGCGAGGGGCATGGCTTCGTCGGCGGGCGGGGGGAAGATGATGGGGTTGTCGACCACGGCGTTCAGTTCGGCCACGATGACGCGGCGGGCGTGCTCCAGCGTGGCGCGGACGGCGCCGAGGACCTGCGGGGCGCAGCGCAGCGAGTAGTCGTCCTGGACGCGGGGCATGCGGGGCGCGGCCTGCTCCAGGTGGTGAATGGCCGAGGTCATGAGGTCGAACACGGCGATGGCTTCGGGCGGCAGGTGGGCCTCGACGTTAAGGAGGGCGCGGTACTGCTCGGTGAGGCCGCGCTTCACCTCGGCGAGCAGAGCGCGGAACTCGCGGCGCATCTCCTCCGCCTCCAGGGCGGGGCGGGTGAGCAGCGCCACCGGGTCTTTCGCCAGGCGGGCCAGCGTGGCGTCCAGTTGGTTGACACCGGGCAACACGGCGGCGACGGCGGGGGAGGGGGAGCCGGCGAGGGCCGCGCGCACGTCGGCCAGGTTGCGGCGCGCGGAGCCGAGGTGGGCCATGTTGAGGGGCACGCGCAGGATGTCGCTTCCCGCGGCCCAGGAGAGGATGTTGCGGGCGGCTTCGCCCTGCCCGGGCTGGGGGCGCAGGGCCATGAGTTCCTCGCCGAACGAGGCCGGCACGCCCTTGATGGCGTCGAGCGTCATGGCCGCGGCCAGTTCGGCCCCGGCCAGGAAGCGTTCGGCGTCGAACAGCGTGCAGGCGCCGAGGGCGGCCATCATGGTGGTGCCGTTGTTGATGGCCAGCCCCTCCTTGGCGTGGAGGCGAAGGGGTTCGAAGCGGAAGGCCGAGCGCAGGTACTCGGTGGTCGATGGAACAAACCGATCCAGGACGGGCTGCTCGATGAAGGCCCCGCCGCGCCCGGCGCTCTCACGGGGGAAGCCGGCTGGGTAGACCTTGCCGGCCGGGTCGCCGATGAGGACCAGCGCCAGGTGGGAGAGCGGCGCGAGGTCGCCCGAAGCGCCCAGCGACCCCTTGCAGGGGACGTAGGGGTAGACGCGCTTGTTAAGCATCTCCACCAGGCGCTCGACGACACAGAGGCGCACGCCGGAATGGCCCGAGACCAGCGTGTTGGCGCGCAGCAGCATCATGGCGCGGGCCACGTCTTCGTGCAGCGGCGGGCCGACGCCGCAGGAATGCGAGCGGATGAGGTTTTCCTGCAGGACGAGGAGCGACTCCTGGGGGATGTCCACGTCGCGCTTGCTGCCGAAGCCGGTGGTGAGGCCGTAGATGCGCACCTGCTCGCCGCCGGCCAGCAGGGCGTCGACCACGGCGCGGCACCGTTCCACCCGGCGGGCCGCGGCGGGGGCGATGGCGACCGGCGCGGCATGCCGGGCGACGCGGATGATCTGTTCGATGGTGAGCGAGCGGCCGTCAATGACCACGGGGTCGACGCGGTGGGAAGACATCCGTTGAATATCTCCTTCGGACGGTCACACGATGCGCATGTTGTCCAGGCCGGCGAGGTGGGAGGTGTCGTTCAGGCATCCCAGCAACCACTGGCCGCCTTCGCGGTGGAAGATCGAGACGCCGCCGTTGGTGGCGTCAAAGCGGCGCGGTTGAGAAAAGGCCAGGCCGAGCGTGTGGTAGACCATGACTTTCTTGACGCCGCCGTGGGTGACCACCAGCGCCGCGCCCTTGGGGTGGGCGTCGGCGATGCGGGTGAACGCCGCGAAGACGCGGGCGAACATCTCGGCGTAGGTCTCGCCGCCCGGCGGGCGGAACTGGTCATTCGCCAAGTCGCCGGAGGCGGAGACCCCCTCCCGCCAGAGTTCGCGCACTTCGGGCCAGGGCCGGCCCTGCCACTCGCCCAGGTGCTGCTCGCGCAATTCGGCCCAGGCGCGCGGTTCCAGCCCCAGCGCGCCGGCGATGATGGCGGCGGACTCGCGCGCGCGCAGCAGGTCGCTGGCGTAGACGGCCTCGAAGCGCTGCCCGGTGAACCGCGCCGCCGCGCGCTGAACCTGACGCCGGCCATTCTCGTTCAGCGGCACGTCCAACTGGCCCTGGACGACGGAGCGCCGGTTGAAGTCGGTCTCACCGTGACGGAGGCAGACGAGCGTGGACACGGGCGGCCACCAGTCGAGGAGAGGAAGTCGTCGGTTGGCCGACGACGGCGGGGACCACCGGCCGGCGGCGACGTTGGAGTTTCGGGCAACGGCTGGCGATTGACAACCGGCAAGTGATAACTGACAACTGACCACCGGGGACCGACCGTCGGGAACCACGAACCAAGAACCGCGAACGACCCTCCCGTGCAGACCAAGTACGTGAACGCCTTCCTGGTGAACCACGCGCGGGGCGACCCGGCGCTGTTCATCGATCTGCTCGGCCGGTCGCGGGCTATTATGTTCGATCTCGGCGAGGTCTTCCGGCTGGAGCGCGGGGAACTGACGCGGGTGTCGGACCTGTTCATCTCCCACACCCACATGGACCACTTCTTCGGCTTCGGCACGCTCCTGCGCGCCAACTGGGGGCAGGATCGCGTCATCACGCTCTGGGGTCCGCCAGGCTTGGCGCGCAACGTGTTCGGCGCGCTCTCGGCCTACACGTGGAACCTGGCGTCGCAGACCACGCTGGCCTTCCGCGTCCGCGAGGCGCATCCCGACCACCTCTCCACCACGCTTTTCTCCAGCGCCGATGCCTTCGCCCCCGGGCCGACGGAACGCTTGCCCCACACCGGTTCCGTGCTGCTGGCGGAGCCGGAGTTCACCGTCACCTTCGCCCGCCTGGACCACAAGATCCTCTGCCTCGCGTTCTGTTTCACCCACGCCGATCATCTTAACGTCGACAAGCAACGCCTCGCCGAGGCCGGCCTGCCCGAAGGCCCCTGGATCCGCGACCTCAAGACCATGCTCGCGGCCGGCGACCCGGCCGAAGGCGCGACGCTGCGCGTCGCCGGCGTGGAGATGCCCGCCGCGGACCTGGCCCGGCGGCTGGTGGTTCGCGCCCGTGGCGAGAAGATCGCCTACGTGACCGACACCATCTTCTCCGACGCCACCCTCGCCGCCGTGCGGGACATGGCCCAGGAGTCCGACGCCCTCTTCTGCGAATGCGCCTACGCCCACGCCGACGCCGACCGCGCCGCCGCCAACCACCACCTCACGGCCTGGCAGGCGGGAACGATGGCCGCCGCCGCCCGCGCGCGGGACCTGCGGCTGTTTCACTTCTCGCCCCTGTACGTGGGGCGCGAGAGCGAACTCACGGGCGAAGCGCTGTCCGCCTTTCGCCGGGGCGGGCGCGGGCCGAAGGCGCGGAACGAACCGCGCCCACCGACGCGGCGCGCGCCCGAACCGCCCGCGTCCCGCGCGGCGGAGAGCGGGTAGGTGGCTGATGCTCCTCGGCGGCATCGTCCTGGCGGCCACGGCGTTCGTCCTGTGCGCCGTTCTGGCGCGCGTGGCCGGGGCCATCGCCGTCCGGCTGGGGCACGTGGACCGGCCGGGGCCGAGGAAGATCCATGCCGCGGCGGTTCCGTATGGGGGAGGCGTGGCCATCTTCCTGACGGTGAACGTGCTCGCGGCCGCGGCGCTCGCGCTGTTCGGCGCGGGGCTGGCGGCGTGGCCGGAAGCGCTCGCGCCATGGATGCGAGCGCTGTCGTTCCGGCCCGTCGCGGAGGAGCGGCACGAGATCGCGATCCTTGGCGTCGGGGCCGGGGTCTTTTTGCTCGGCTGGCTTGACGACGTGGTGTCGATCCGCCCCGGGATCAAGATCGCGGTCGAAGCCCTGCTCTTCTCGGCGCTGCCGGCGGCGGGCGTGACCATCTCCGTCCTCGGCAACCAGGGGCCGGGGATCGCCGGCGCGGCCACGGTGCTCTGGCTTTTGTTCGCGTGCAACTCCTTCAACCTGCTCGACAACCACGACGGCGTGCTGGCCGCGGTCGGCGCGGTGGTGGCGGCGGCGCTGGCACTCGTGGCGGGAGAGAGCGCGTCGCCCGAGGCGCCGGCCGCGCAGTGGGCCGTGGCCGCGCTCATGCTCCTGCTGCTCGGGGCGTTGCTGGGGTTCCTCACGCGCAACTTCCCGCCGGCGCGGCTCTTCGCGGGCGACGCCGGCTCGCTCTACGTGGGCTACCTGCTGGGCGCGGCGGCGGTGGAGGTGACCTTCGTCTACGCCGGCACGGCGCGGGTGCTGCCGGTGGTGATGCCGGCGCTCATCTTCGCGGTTCCGGCGTATGACACGATGTCGGTCATTCTCATTCGTCTCCGCGCCCGGCGCTCGCCGCTGGCGGCGGACCGCAGCCACTTCGCGCACCGGCTGCGCGACCTGGGTTTCACGGCGGGCGAGACCCTTGGCGTGATCGCGCTGCTGGCCGCCGTGGCCGCCGTTCCCAGCCTGGCGTTGCCGCACCTGCGGCCGGGAGTCCAATGGGTGTTGCTGGCCCAGGTCCTGCTGCTGGTGGCGCTGGTGGCGATGATCGAACGCGCCGCCCTCCGCGCCGGCCGGGCGCGCGCGGGAGAGACGGGACG
>JACQVU010000466.1 GCA_016209585.1 Planctomycetota bacterium | reverse complement strand
GTGCTGGGGATATCCGTTCTCCCCCGACCCCAGACCCCCGGCCCCCGGCCCCCGACTCCTCGCGGCTCACGGCTCGTATTTGGCGGCGCGCTGGGCGGGCCATTGGTCGCCGGTGAGCAACACCTCGCTGGCCTGGCTGCCCTTGTGGGGGCCGACGATGCCCTCGGCGCGCATGATGTCGATGAGCCGGGGGCGCGGGTATAGCCGATGCCGCAGAGGCGCTGGAGAAGGGAGGCTGAGCCGCGGCCCTCCTTCACGAGGGCGTCGGCGGCCTGGAGGAAGAGGTCGTCGGAGCGCCAGTCCAGCGGGTCGCCACCTTCGGCGCCGGCGGCGGGGCGGTCGGGGGTGAGGTCGATGTACTGGGGCGGGGCCTGTTCTTTCCAGTGGTCGACGAGGGCGGCGATCTCCTCCTCCGGGACGAAGGCGGCCTGGGCGCGCACGGTTTCGGCCTTTCCGGGAGGAAGCATGAGCACGTCGCCCATGCCGACCAGTTTCTCGGCGCCATCGGTGTCGAGGATGGTGCGGGAGTCCTGTTTCGACATGACGCGGCAGGCGATGCGGGTGGGCATGTTGGCCTTGATGAGGCCGGTGATCACGTCCACGGTGGGGCGCTGGGTGGCCAGCACCACGTGGAGACCCACGGCGCGCGATTTCTGCGCCAGGCGGATGACCGACTGCTCGACGTCCTGGTCGGCCACCATCATCAGGTCGGCGAACTCGTCGACCACGATGACGATGAAGGGCATGTGGCGGTCGATGGCGTCGATCTCGTCCAGGCGGCCCTCCTCGGCCAGGCGCGCCTCGATACGGTGGCGGGAGAGTTTGTTGAAGGCGTCCACGTGCCGGACGCCCAGCAGCGAGAGCACGGCGTAGCGGCGCTCCATCTCTTCCACCGCCCAGGAGAGGACGACGGCGGCCTTCTCCATGTCGGTGACCACGGGCATGAGCAGGTGGGGCGCCTTGTCGTACTGCGAGAGTTCGACCATTTTCGGGTCGATGAGGATGAGTTTCAGATCGTCCGGTTTCCGCGTGAGCAGGATGGAGCAGAGGATGGCGTTCACCACCGAACTCTTGCCTGACCCGGTGGTGCCCGCGACCAGCAGGTGCGGCATCTTCGCCAGGTCGTGGATGACCGGCTTGCCGACGGCGTCCAGGCCGAGGACGCAGGGAATGAGATAGGACTTGGCGTTGAACGACTGGTCTTCGATCAGTTCGCGCAGCCCCACCATGTCACGCAGGGCGTTGGGCACCTCCAGCCCCACCGTGGAGCGGCCGGGCAGCGGGGCCACGAGCCGCACCTTGGAGACTTTCAGCCCCAGCGCCAGATCGTCGAGCACGGCGGCGATCCGCTTGATGGGCACGCCCGGCGCCAGTTGTAACTCGAACATCGTGACCACCGGCCCGCGCTGGTGGCCCACCACCTCGGCCTCCACCTTGAAATGGCCCAGCGTCTGCCGGATGGCCTCGGCCGTGTGCGCGAACGACTCCTCGATCTTCGCGACCTCCGCCTTCGCGGCCGGCGCCAGCAGCGACGGCGAGGGCAACTCCCACGGAATGGCCGGCGGCTCCGGCAGCGGCGGGGGCCGCAGCCGGCCCCCGGACGGCTCCGCCGGGGCGTCGACGGGGTTGATGCCGCCGTCGTCCAGCGTGGCCTCGATCTCCAGCCCGGCGGCGGCTTCGTCTTCGTCGGCGTCGTCCTCGGCGTCCTCGCCCGGCCCGTCGTTTTCTTCACCCTCCTCGCGGTATTCGGCCTCCACCGAGATATCCTCGTCCTCTTCGCCGGCTTCGACCACGCTGCTCCCCCGATCGGCGCTCTCCGGGTCATCGTCATCGCCCTCGTCCCGGTTCTTCGCCTCGGGTTCGGTGGCTTCAGCCGCACCGGCGCGGGGGGTGTCACGCAACCGTGAAAGGGGCGCGTCGTTGTCGTCGGATTCAATGAAGACCGGCGAAAGCGCCCCCGATCCGGTGTCGACCATCGGCTCCGCCAACGCCAGCGCGGCGGGAATCGCCTGGTCGCCGGCCTTCGGCTCGCCGGCTGCGCTCCGCGCCGCCGCCAATTCCGCCGCCCGCCGGCGGGCGCGCTCTTCGGCCGAGAGGAAGACTTCCGGCGCCGGCGTGAGCCCGCCGGCCGAGGCCGGGTCGCCGCCGACGGCCAGCCGGGCGCGGCGAACGCGGCGCGCGTCCAGCGCGGTGAGCAGTGGACGCCAGGGGGCCACGTCGCTGGCCAGCAGCACGCCGGAGAGCGTGGCGAACGTCGCCGCCAGAAAGGCCCCAACCCCGCCGCACGCCGCCGTGAGCAGCACCTTCGCCGAATAGCCCACCAGGCCGCCGACCGCGGGCGTCACGCGCGAAGTGTAGGCGTCCGGTTGCACCAACTGGCTCAGCGTGGCCAGGCCGACCACCAGCAGCAGCACGCCGCCGGCCCGCAGACGCCAGTCGCCGCCGGTGGCGCCGAACAACATCCCCAACCCGGCGCCGGCGATGCAGAGGATGAGCGCGTAGGTGCTCCATCCGAAATATTTGTAGAGCGTGGCCGCGGCGGTCGCGCCAGCCGGGCCGCCCAGGTTGCGCACCGGGTCATTGGCCGGCCAGGAGAGGCCGACGTCGCCGGGGTCGAAACTGAAGACCGCCAGCACGAGGAAGACGGCCGCGAACAGGACTCCCGCGCCGGCCAACTCGCCCGCGAGCACCCGCATGCTCGCTGGCGGCGCCACGGAGGCGGGAAAAAGCGTCGCGGCCTCGCCGGCGATCCGGCTCGTTGATTCTTTCGTCTCCATGGCGACCATCTTTTGGTTCGAAGACCCGGCCCTGTCCCCCGCAGCCTCCTCGTCCTACCTTTGCGCCCGCGGCGGCAAGGCGGCGCGCGGCCGGTCGGCCGGGGGCCAGCACGACCTCGCCTTCTATTGATATCGGCGACGCCGGGGAAGCGACTTTCATTCCTGGTTTTCCCGCCTATACTGACTGCCGGACCATCGGAGGTTGAGGGACGAGGGAAGTTGTCGGTTCCCAGGGAGGTTGTCATGCGCCCGCGGATTCTCAATGTCGCCCTTTTCCTCGCCGCCTGCGTGCTGATGATGGCCGGCTTTCAATCCGCCGTGCTCGCCCAGGAGAAGCCGGTCATTCCCGACGGACTCAAGGGCTTCAGCGGCCGGCTCTCCGGCCGGGTGGTGGAGGTCCAGAAAGACGGCCTCGGCTTCCGGCTCAAGGTGGCCAAGGTGTTGCAGGTGTGGAAGGGCAACAAGGCGCCCAAGCCGGAGAGCGCCGTCGGCCAGACGCTGCTGATCAACGTCCCGTGGGAGAAAGGCGAAGGCGGAAAGTGGCGCCCCGTCGGGAACCACGTGCGTTTCATCCGCACGCTGGAACCGGGCGAGGAGGTGGAGATTGAGGTCGTCAACGACGAGGGCGAACGCCTCCACGTCCTCGAACTCTCCGAGGCCCAGCGCGAGCGCGCCGCCGCCGAAGGCGAAGAAGGAAAACGCGAGACCGCGGAGAAGCCCGCGAAGCCGGAGGACCACAAGGAGAAGCCCGCCGCCCCGGCCGCGAAACCCGAAAGCGCCAAGGAGGGCGAGCCGGCGAAAAAGGCGGAGCAGCCGCCCGCGCCCGAACCGACGCTGCCCGAGGGGCTGCGCGGATTCGTCGGGAACTTGCGGGGCAAGGTGGTCTCGATCCACCCGGAGGGGCGCGAGTTCAAGTTGAAGGTGGCCAAGGTCGGCCCGTTGCGTCGCGAGAACAAGGCCACCAAGCCCTCGCTGGCCGCGGGGGAAACGCTGCTGATCAGCGCGGCCTGGCAGAAGGGCAAGGGAGGCGCGTGGGTTCCCCACGATGCCCACGCGCGTTTCATCCGCGGCCTGAAAGCCGGCGAAGAGGTGGAGGTGGCCGTGCGCAACGACGAGGGCGGCCGGATGCACCTGATGGACCTGACGCCGGAACAGCGCGAGCGCGCCGCCAAGGCGGAGAAGGCGCCCAAGGAGGAGCCGAAGAAGGAACCTCCACGGAAGAAGGCTCCGTCCGAGGAACCGCCCGCGCGGCCCGCCGGCGGCCCGTCGGAGAAGTAGGGGCGGTGCGACGGCCGGGCACTCCGCGCCACTTTCCTCCGGCGGGAGGCCGGTACGCCCGGTCTTCCCCTGCGCCGCGACGTTTTCATCCGATCTGGCGCCCATTCTACGCGATGTGGCGCGCGGCTTGCGCGAAGAACGGAACGCGGTGGAGGCGTCGCTTTTTGGGGCGCCCACGACTCGTGACCCCGTGGTGGCGTCCAAACCCCCCAGGAAGAAGCGCCGAATGACACTCTGTCGTTTTGTCGTGCTCGTCAGCGCCCTTCTCGCCGCCGGTTGCGCCTCGCGGCCCGGAGTGGGGGTGGTGATGGAGTTCTCGGGACTGGATCAGAACGACTACGGCGTCCACGACGTCTACCACCTCGACGTGAACGGCGTGCGCGCCGCCGACTTCGACGAGCAACGCCCCGCCGCGGGCGAGGGGGGCGACCCGGCCGACTGGGACCACTACCGCTTCGAGATCGGCCCGGGGCTTCTGTTCGAGGGTGACAACGAGATCACGCTCTCGCTCGACCCGGCCGCCATTCCCGACGAAACGAACGTCAAGAACCTCGACGCCCACCTGAACTTCGACTACTTCCGTCTGACCACCACCGACGGCCGCGCGCTCATCGACGCCGGGGTTGAGGACCGGAGTTTCAAGGAACTGGACACGCAGTCAACCACGCCCGACCACGTCGCCGTGGTGGACCTCCGTGCCGGGCCGCTCCCCGCCGCGCGCTTTCCCGCCCACCTGCAAGGGCCGATCTACGGCCGCGGCAAGAACGGCGGCGCGCGCGGCCCCGCCCACGACGACTACTATCGCGCCGCGCGCCTTCTCTTCCGCCTGGACCGGTAGCCCGCCCCAACGCGCGCGACCCGCCAACGAACCCCGGCGGGTTTTCCGCGGCCCGGACGGCGCGACATCAGACCCGCGCCCGGCGACCGTGAAACGTTTGAGCCGGTTGCGCTGTCAGCCGCGTCAGCGGGCGGTCGATCATCCGGGCGGGGCGGATCGCGCGGAACCGGCGCGGGAAGGGCCTGTTTTTCCAGCGGCGGGGGCTGATGGGTGGCGCGGGGAGCGGTAGCAGGGCCGCGATGAGACGCTGTGGGCGGAGTCTCTCCGCGGTTCGCAGCGCCTGCCGTGACGTTCTCGCGTTCGGCTCTACCCGGTCTTGGTATCGCGGATGGCGTTGGCGATGGGCGTGAGCCGCATCTTCCCCAGTGTGCCTTCCCGGCGG
>JACQVU010000465.1 GCA_016209585.1 Planctomycetota bacterium | reverse complement strand
CTCAAGTCCCGGCTCTGGCGCGCCGCCGGGGGGGGCGCAGTCGGCGCGCCCCGGCGAAGGCTGTGGCGCCGAACCGCGGACCGCCTTACGGCGGAACTACGAACCCGCCGAACACCTCGCGCTCCAACCCCGGTCGCTCAAGCGCCCGGCTCTTGCCCGCGTCCCGCGCGCCGCGCGTCGGCGGCGTCACTTTGTCCGCCCAGGATCGCGACCTGGCGGCCCGGTCGTCTCCGGGCGTGCCCCGTTCGCCGCGGCCGGCGGCCCGTTGTCCGTGGCCGCCTCGCGGCGCGCGGCGCGGTCGCGTTCCAGCAGGCCGCGCAGCGCCCAGCCGATCCACGCCCCAACGGCCAGCGTGAGCGGAATGGTGAAAAGGTGCACCAGCAGGTCCATCACCGATCGCATGTTCCGGCTGTGCCGTCGCTCGGCGTCGGCGGCCGGCGGGGACGGCGCGACGCACGGGGGCAGGCGCCGTTCGCCGTGCCACGGGGCCGAACCGTGTCGGTCAGTCCGGCACGGCGTATTCTTTTTTCAGCGTGGTCACCTTCTCGGCCGCCCGCGCGCCGGCGTGGTTCTTGAAAAACGCTCGCACACGCGGCGCCAGCGACGCGGCGGTGGCTGCGCCCTTCTTCTCGTTGCGGGGATCGAACTCTTTCGCCAGCGTCTGCATCATCCCCTCGTACTCCCGCATCGCGGCGATCTCCCGCTGGAAGGCGGGGTCTTTGCGCAGGGCGGCGGCGCGCTTGGCGGCGTCGGCGCCGTACTGGCAACCGACCCAGGTCTTCGCCAGCGCGTCATAGAACCCTGGCGCCTCTTCCGGGTCGTCGCCCTCCAGGAACGCGGCGTGCATGGTCTGCGCCTTGGCGTGGCGCTCCAGCCGCTCGAACAGGAGGCGCGCCTCCTCGCCCTCGTCGCCCTCCTTCTCCCGCAACTTGTCGGCTTCAGCCAGCGCCTTGCCAAGCGCGGCGCGCGACCTCACTGCGGTCGCCAGACTCCCCAGTTTGCGGTAGGGCCGTTCCCCCAGCAGGAAGTCGGGCGCCTTCGCCAGCGTTTCCTCTATTTTCAGCACGAAGTCCGGGTTGCCGGTCTGCTCGTACACGCACAGCCCCTCGTGGTTGAAGATCATGCAGTGGCCGCTGCCCATCCCCCCGCCGGCGCTGCCCACCCGCGTGAAACCCACCACCGGCAGGGGTGGCGCGGTGAACAGCCCGCGCCGCGCCTCGCGCGCCTGGTCGTCAGCCATGAGGTTGCCGACGACGATCAGCCCATCCTTGGCGTGTTTCTTGAGGAGTTCGAACAGAAGTTGCAACCGCTCCAGTTTCTCGGGGAAGAAGGCCTCCAACACCACCACGTGGCCCCGCATCTCCTCCATCGGGGGCAGCCGCCCCATCACCGGCGTTCCGAAGGCCACGTCCGAGAGTCGCACTTCGCCGGCGCGAAGATCGCCGCGCGCCGACAGCGCGCCCGCGAGCGCCAACACCGCCAGGCCACGAAGCGGCGCGAGAGGAGAATGATGACCGCGCATGGAATCTTCCGTGGCGCCAGCCGCCAACCACTTCCAGCCTACCACGGCCGCGGCGCGGATGGCGAATTCGTGAGCGTGGCCCGCGGTCCTTGTTCTCCGACCGCGGAGTTCCGATCCCCGCCCCCCGTTCGTGGTATCATCCCCTCCATGATCGCTCTCGCTTTCCCTTCCCGGTGGTGGCTGCGGCGGACGCCGCGCGGCCTCATCGCCGGAGTGTTGGCGGTGGCGGGGTTCTTCACCTTCGCGGGCATGGCGCGCGGCGGAGAGGCGGCGGCGCGGGATCGCGCCAAGGTGGAGGATGAGTACCTGGGCTTCGTCCGGCGGATGAAGCCGGCGGAAAAGAAAGAGCGGGGAGACCTTCTCAACGAGATGCTCGGCCTGTCCGGAGAGACGCGGCCGAGTTTCAAGTTCTCGCTCAAGGGCGTGCGGAAGCCCATGCTCGAGCGACTCCGCAAGGCCACGGACGAGAAGGCGCTCACGCCTCTGATCCGTGAGATGGAGAAGGACCTGGTGGCCGCGCGCGAGCCGGCGCTGGCGCTCATTTTCGATGAAGCCGCCTATCCCTACCCGCACGACCCCGGCACCCCTGCCGGCACGCTGCACGAAGAGACGCAGAAGAAGATCAACGACCTGGTGGCCGCGGTTCGCCTCTGCTGGGACCCCTTCAGCAAGAAGAGTGACGCCGCGCTCCCGCGCATCGTGGAGAAGAAACCGGAACTGAAGCAGTGGGTGGACGACCTGCTGGAGGTGGACGGAGCGTTCCAGGCCGTGGGTGAAACCCCCGACCCACCGTTCGACCCCGCGCTGTTCGCCGACGACATCCGGGTCATCTGGCGCAACCTGCTCATCGACGCCCCGTCCCGCGACACGCTCAAGTACAACGAGACGTTGGAGAAGCACCTTTACCCCGGCGAGGCCGAGTGTGTCCGCGCCACCAACGACTACCGCCTGATGATGGGCCGGCCCGCCGTGGAGATCGACCTGCGCCTGGTGGCGGCGGCGCGCAACCATTCGCGCGAGATGCGCGACCTGAACTACTTCGCCCACGAGTCGCCGGTGGAGGAGAACCGCAACTTCGCGAATCGCGCCCGCCACCAGAATTTCGCGGGCGCCGCGGGCGAGAACATCGCGCTCGGCTCCCGGACCGGCAACGAGGCCTTCGCCAGTTGGTACACCTCCTCGGGCCACCACCGCAACATGCTCGGCAAGAACCACGTGCAGATCGGCGTGGGCTACGCCGGCTCGCCCGGGGCGCGCATGGGCGCGGGCCACCTCTGGACCATGGTCTTTGGCCGCGCCGCCGCCCACGGCGACCAGGAGCCGCCCGTGATCGCCTACCTCAAGGAGTGGCTGATGGCCGCCGAAAACAAGGCCGACGTGGCGCTGAAACTGGCCCGCCTCGCCCAGAAACTGGAACTGCCCTGGCACCTGGAGCAGCAACTCAAGGTGCTGGAACAAATCGATCCGTCCAACCCGGAGATCAAGAAACTCCGCGCCGCGGCTCCCCCCGCCTCCAAGCAGACGCCGTCCAAGACCACCGGGCAGAAACCCGCGGGGGCGGGGGCCGGAACAAAGAAGAAACCCTGACCGCCGCCGCCGCCAACTAGCGACTGACAACTGACAACTGACCACTGGCAACTGACCATTGCCCATGACTTCTCCCGACACCGGCGGCGTGGCCAAGACGATGCAGGTGCTGGCGGCCACCCGCACCGACCTGGCGTTCGAGGCCGTGCTGGCTGGCCTGCGCGAGCCTGACGACACCGCCATGCTCCACGCCGTTCGGGCGCTCCTGGAGTGGGGCCGCGAAGAAGGGCTGCTGGAGGTGATCCGCGCCTACGCCGCCATGCCCGCCGCCGTCCAGCAGGAGGTGAGCCGGCGCGAGGGGAGGCTGCGGAAGGTGCTGCGCCAGGCGCTGCAGGCCCGCGATCCGAACACGCGGCAAAACGTGTTGGACATCGTCGCCGGCGCGGACCAGACCGAAGACCTGCCCTACCTGATCCCGGCCATGCTCGACGCCCACCCGACCGTCGCCCGCAAGGCGGCCCAGGTGTTCGAGAGCCGCGTGGCCTCGTTCGCCGCCCGCCGGCGGCGGGTGTTGGAGGCCATTCCGGGCGGGGCCAAGGCCAACGCCGGGGTGCTCACCGAGGCCAGCCTGGACATCCAGCGTGAAGAGAAGGGCGTGCTGGCGGCGGCGCAGGCCGCGGTGGAGGCCGGCCACGTGCACCGCCAAGCGGCCGTGCTGCTGGCGGCGCTCGACCTGGAGGAGGGCGGGTATCGGGTGGTGTGGGGCGCGATGAAGTCGGCGCACGCCTGCACCCGTTTCCTCTCGGCCACGTTGAGCGAGGCGGACGACCGGCGGGTGGGCGCGTTCCTTTTTTACGCGATGTTCGAGAGCCACGAGCGCTTCCCGGAGGCGTTGCGGGCGCTGGTGGCCGGCAACCGCGGGCCGGCGACCGCGGCGGGCTTCGCCGAGGCGCTGGCGCGGCGGCCGCTGGCCGCGGTCGTCGAGGCGTGCAAGCGGTGGCAGGAGATCCCCTGGTGGCCGATGGTCGAGCGCCTGGCGCTGACCGCGCCCGCGGACTTCCTGGCGCTGAACCTGGGCGTCGCCCGCGGGGCCTTGGACGGCGCGGCGCAGGCGTCGCACCTGCGGGCGCTTCTGGCGACTTCGCACCTGGAGGTGGTCAACGCCGTTCTCGCCTCTCTCGACGAACTGAACACGCCGGCCGCGGCCGAGGCCATCGCCGGCGCGTTCGATTCCCAAAGCGAGGCCGTGCAGACGCTGGCCACCAGCCGCGTGGCGGCCTCGAAGATCGCCAACCGCCATGAGTTGCTGGCGCGGCAGTTGAACTCGCCCTTCCGGGAGGTGCGCCGGGCGGCGGCGCAGGGTCTCACGGCGGGCAAGAAAGAGAAGTACCTGGCGGCGTTCGAACAACTGGACGAGCGGACGCGGGAGGCCGCGGGCAAGGCCATCGCGCGGATCGACGAGAGTTTCGTGGAGCAACTCACCGACGACCTTTCCGCCGTGGACGAGACCCGGCGGCTCAAGGCGCTGAAAGTGATCGCCGCCATCGGCAAGGAGAAAGACATCGAGCGTCAGGTGCTGGAACTGATGCGCGACCCCTCCAAACTGGTGCGCTCCTACGCCGTCAACATGCTGGCCGCGTTCGGCGGCGTGGAGGCCATGAAGGCGCTGATCGCGGCGCTGAACGATCCCGACCGCCGCGTCAAGAGCAACGCCATCGAGGCCTTCGAGGCCCTGGGAAACCCCAAGGTGATCGACCTCCTGCTGCCCTTCCTGCGCCACGACGACAACCGCGTGCGCACCACCGCCGCCAAGGCCCTCTGGACGCTGGGCCGCCGGGACGTCGGGCCGATGCTGGTGGCCATGCTCGACGACCCCGATGAGAAACTGCGCCTCTCCACCGTGTGGGCGCTCAGCGAGATCGAGATGGACGGCCGCGAGGCGCTGCTGCGCCGGGCGCGCGACCAGGACCAGAGCGAGAAGGTGCGCGCCAAGGCCGCCGAGGTTCTGGCAGCCAAGTGAGGGCCGCCCCGCATGCCCGCCTCCAAGGCCATGACGCCGCGCCGGCTGGCGCTGTTCGCCGTGGGCGCGGCCCTGGTGGCCTTCGCCAAGGCCACCCCCGCCACCGCGGCCCTGGGCGCGGCGCTGTGCGTGGCCGGCGAGACCCTGCGCCTCTGGGCTTGCGGCCACCTGGAGAAGAACGACGAAGTGACCAACTCCGGCCCGTACGCCCACGTCAAGAATCCCCTCTACCTGGGCAGCCTGCTCATCGCCACCGGGCTGGCCGTCAGCGCCGCCAACGCGGCCGCCGTGCTGTTGGTGGCCGGCGTGTTCGGCCTCTACTACTTTCCCTACAAGTTGAAGGTGGAGAGCGACCGCATGCGCCGGCGTTTCGGAGCCGACTATGACCACTACGACCGCGCCGTGCCCGCGCTCCTGCCGGCGTGGCGGCGTTATGAGCGCGCCCGGGCGAAAAAGTGGTCGGTGCGTCTGATGGTTCAGAACTCAGAGATCGGCGCGGCGGCGGCCACGCTGATCGGGCTTCTGCTCGTGAGCCGCGCCGCCCTGCCGCTGGATCGACTCGGCCTCAACCCGCCGGCCCTGGCCGGGGCGCCCTGGCCCTGGGCGGCCGGCGCCGACTGGCCGATCTACTTCGACACCGTGCTGGCCCTGTTCGCCGCCTGACCCGGCCGGAGGAGGACGCTCGCCATGCTCCCATCGGCTTCCCGCGACCGCCCCGGCCACCAGGGGCGCGTCTTCGGCTCCGTCGCGTTGATCGTGGCGCTCGTGGGCATCGGCGTGATGCTCTGGCGCTCGGCCGGCGGCGGGCCGGAGAAGGTTCTCCAACCGGCGCTGATCCAGTACGTCGAGGCGGAGAAGGTCTTCTTCAAGGCCGTCATGCAGAACCGCGCCGCCGACGCCGAGGCGGCGCGCCAGGGCTTCGCCGAGGCCGCGGCGACCTACGAGAAGATCATCGCCGAGACCCAGGACTGGGCCGAACCCTACATCGTCCACGCCGTCGCCCTGCTGCACGCCGAGGCCACCCCTTCCAAGGAGAAGGCCGAGAAGGCCCGCGCCAGCCTCGACCGGGCGCGGGAGTTGATGGACAAGAAGCAGTTGTCGCCGCCGGTGAAGTTCCGGCCGACGCCGCCTCGGCTGGAGTATCTCTACCAGGTCGCCGGGATGCTCTACTGGCGGGCGACCTGCGTCGCGGCCCCCTCGCAAGACGCGCTCAGCGCCGCCCGCACCGGGATGAACGCGGCCAACCTGGCGTTCGGCGAGGCCGGCCGCCTCGCCAAGCCCCATGACCAGGACGCCATGCAGCACCGCTACTACCAGAACCTGCTGGAGGAGTTGGCGGCCATCGTTCCTGGAACCGCGCCGCAGCCCGCGCCCGCGTCGGCTCCGACCCCTCCGGCGGGGGAAGCGCAACAGCCGGCGCAGCCCGCGGGCGCGACGAAGTAAGCCCCGGCCCCGGCGCGCCAGCGTGCCCGTTCCCCTCATGGCCTGCCACGTCACGGCCGATTTCATCTTCACCGGCGCCGGGTTTGAGAGCGGCCAGGTGCTCTCGATCGGCGACGACGGCCGCGTGCTGGCCCTCGGCTCGCCGCCGCCGGGGGGCGCGCCCGCGGGGATTTTGCGGCTGGCCGGCCGCGTCCTGCTGCCGGGAATGGTGAACGCGCACTCGCACGCTTTCCAACGCGCCATTCGCGGGCGGGTGGAGCGGCCGGGGCCGGATGACTTCTGGTCATGGCGCACGCCGATGTATGACGCCGCGCTGCGGCTCACGGCGCCGGAGATTGAGGTCGTCTCCCGGTTGGCTTTCATCGAGATGTTGAAGGCCGGTGTCACGAGCGTGGGCGAGTTCCACTACCTGCACAACCGGCCCGACGGCGCGCCGCCCAACGACGAAACCGAGGACCCCGACGACGCCGTGCTCCGCGCGGCCGAGGCCGCCGGCATTCGGATCACGCTGTTGCGCGCGGCCTACGCGCGCGCCGGCTTCGCCCGGTCCACCGACCCCATGCAGCGCCGGTTCGTCGAACGCTCGCCCGAGATCTTCCTCGCGCGTTTGGAGCGACTCGCGGCGCGCTGGCGCTCGCGCTCACCGCGGGTGACGTTCGGCGTGGCGCCCCACAGCGTCCGCGCGGTCGACGGCGCGTGGATCGAGACCCTGGCCGACTTCGCCCGCCGCCACGCGGGCGACCGGGCGCTTACTGACGCTTCCTTCCTTCCACTGCACGTCCACGCGGGCGAACAACCCCGCGAAGTGCGCGAGGCGGTGGACGAGCACGGCGCTCCCCCCATCCTGGCGCTGGAGCGCGCCGGCCTGGCGGGACTGCCCTACACCGCCGTTCACGCCATCCATGTCAATGATGAGGAGATCGCCGCGCTGTCGCGCCCGGGGGTGACCGTGGCCGCCTGCCCCGTCACGGAGCGCAACCTGGGCGACGGCGCCGCGCCCATCCCCAGGTTCCTGGCGGCCGGCGTGCGCCTCTGCCTGGGCAGCGATTCGCAGGCGGAGATCAACCAGTTCGAGGAGATGCGCACGCTGGAATACAACGAGCGATTGAAGCAGGGGCGGCGGATTCTCCTCCTGCCGCCCGGCGCGCGCACGCCGGCCGAAGGGCTTTTCGCCTGCGCCACCGTCCACGGCGCGGGCGCGCTCGGCCTGGCCGCGGGAACCCTTGTTCCGGTTCCCGGCGCGGCCACGCCGTGGGCTGACTTCTACACCGTGGACCTCTCGCACCCCACGATCGCCGGCGCCGACGCCGACCCCGACACGCTGCTCGACGCCGTGGTCTTCGGCGCTTCGCCCGCGGCCGTGCGCGACGTGTGCGTGGCCGGCGACTTCGTGGTGCGCGACGGCCACCACCGCATCGAGGACGAGACCGTGCGGGAGTTCCGGTTGGTCATGCGGCGGCTGTGCGGTCGTCCGTAGCGGTCCGGTCCTGATGCCTCACGCCTTCACGCTCCATGTCCGCCACCGGCCGGACGATGTCACCGACGTGCTCATCGGCCCCGGTTTACTCCGCGACGCTGGCCGGCTCGTGGCGGAGCGCGCCCTGGGCGACGCCGCCGTGGTGGTCTCCCAGCCGGCGCCGTGGGGAAACCTGGGCAAACCACTCCTGGCGGCGTTGAAGGCCGGCGGCGTGGGCGAGGCGCACGCCTTCCTCTTCGGTCCCGGCGAGCGACAGAAGACGCTGCGCACGTACACCCGCCTCTTGGTGGAGATGGCCGCGTTCGACCAGGCGCTGGAGCGCGACCTCTTCGTGGTCGGCTTCGGCGGCGGCGTGGCGTGTGACGTGGCCGGCTTCGCCGCCGCCACCTATCGCCGGGGCGTGCCGCTGGTGAACGTGCCCACCACGCTGCTCGCGGCCGTGGACGCGGCCGTGGGCGGCAAGAACGGCGTCAACGTCGGAACGCTCAAGAACGCCGTGGGAACCATCGTTCAGCCCCGCCTGGTGGCGATCGACACGGAGACCTTCGCTTCCCTGCCGCCGCGGGAGATCGCCTCCGGCCTGGCGGAGATCATCAAGCACGCCGTCATCGCCGACGCCGAACTCTTCGCTTTCGTGGAAGCCCGGCGCGAGGCGCTGCTGGCCGCCGACCCCGCCGCCCTGGCGGAGGCGGTGGCGCGCAGCCTGCGTGTCAAGGCGCGATTCGTGAAGGAAGACCCGCTGGACCGCCAGGGGCGGCGCGCGCTGCTCAATTTCGGCCACACCGTCGGCCACGCGCTGGAGGCCGCCACGGGCTTCCGTCGCCTGCCGCATGGCGAGGCGGTGGCCGTGGGCATGTGCGTCGCCGCGGACGCCGCCGTGGACCTCGGACTTTTCGCCGCGGGAGAACGGGACCGCCTGGTCGCCCTGCTCGCCGCGTGTGGCCTTCCGGTGTCGCCGCCCCGGGGGCTGGACCTGGGGACGGCGCTCGCGGCGATGGCCAGGGACAAAAAGTTCCGGCGTGGCGCGGCGCGCTACGTGCTGCCCCGCGCCGTCGGCCACGCGGTCCTGCACACCGCCCCGGACCTGAAGGCGCTCGAACGCGCCCTGGCTCGCCGCGCCCAGCCCTCGGCCGGCTCCCGCCCCGCCTGATGCGCCCGCCCGCGTCCCGTCACGACTTCACCACCGGCGGGCACCTATCGGGCATCGCGCGCCTGACGTTGCCGGGCGTCCTGTCCGGCATCCTCTATCAGTTTTACGGACTGTGCGACATGTTCTGGCTGCAGGACCTCAAGCCCGCGGCCGAAGCCGCGGCGGCGCAGCGCGGGGTGGGCTGCTGCCTGCCGCTGCTGATCATGCACTTCTCGTTCACGGCGCTGGTGAGCGTCGGGGCGGCCACGCTGATCGCGCAGCACACCGGCGCGCGGCGCGAGCGCGACGTGGCGGCCACGGCGGCGCAGGTGCTGACCCTGGGCGTGGTGGTGGCCGCGATCACCGGCCTGGGGTTCGCCCTGAGCCTGGACTTCGTGTTGGACGAAATGAACATCGACCCGGAGGCTCGCCGCTACGCGCGCCAGTACCTGCTCACCATCGTGGCCGGCAGCCCCGCGATGTATCTCCTGCCGCTGCTGGAGGCCATCTTCCGCGGGCGGGGCTATCCGCGCATTCCGCTGCTGCTGCAGGCGGTCACCGTGGGCACCCACTTCTTCCTGGGGCCGCTGCTGATCACCGGCGAGGTTCCGGTGCTGGTCTTCTCGGCCGACGGCTTCCTGGGCCTGGCGCCGGGGCGGTGGGCGCTCAACCCCCATCCGCTGGGCGCGGGCGGGGCGGCGCTGGCCACCATCGCCGCCCGTTGCGTGGGCGACGCGCTCGGGCTGGTGCTGCTCTTCCGAGGCGCGGCGGGGTTCGTGCCGCGGGGCTTCCTGCCGGTTCGGGCCGCCACGCTGCGGCGCTGCCTGGCGATCGGCCTTCCACAGGCCGCGAACATCTTCTTCTTCGCCATCATCGTCTCGGTGGTCTTCGGCATGGCGAACGACTTCGGCCCCAGGGAAAAGGTCACCGGCTACGTTCTCGGCCAGCGTGGCGTGGAGGCCATCATTTACGCGATCTGCAGCGGTTTTCAGGCCGCCGCCGTCACGCTGGTGGGCCAGAACATGGGCGCCGGCCAGCCGCGCCGGGCGGAGGTCCTCGCCTGGAAGACCGTCGCCATCTGCGCGGCCGTCCAGGCTGGCGTGGCCGTGCTGCTGCTGCTCTCCCCCGAAACCGTGGTGGGGGTCTTCTCGAAAGACCCGGTGGCCGTCGCCCATGCCGGCACATATTTGCGGATCGTCGCCGTGTCCGAAATCTTCCTGGGCGTGGAGACCGCGCTCATGGGCGCGTTCCAGGGGGCGGGCAACACGCTGCCCGTGCTCCTCATCCTCACCTTCGGCGACTTCCTGCGCATTCCCGGCTCATGGCTGCTCGGCCGCGTGATGGGGCTGGGCATCGAGGGTATCTGGTACACCGTCGCCGGCTCGGTGATCTTCAACGGCGTCGTCCTCTCCGCCTGGTTCCTCACCGGCCGGTGGAAGCGCGCCGGCCCGGCCGCGCGGCCCGTGGACATTCTGGCGCTGGAACTCACCGACGCCCCCGCCCCGCCGCCGGTGTGACCGCGCCCAGCGATGAACTCCTTTTACCGGGAGTTGACATCCGGCCCGCGGTCGGATAGCGTGGAAACGCCCCCTCGGATTCGTTGGCGTTTCGATCCCCCAGGAGCCGAACCGCGATGAAGCGGAATGTCCTGTTCTCGCCGGCGGTGGCCGCGGGCGTTCTCGCCGGCGGATTCCTTGCCGCCGGTTGCCGGGAGGGCACCGCGCCGGCGAACGTCGTGCAGCGGATCGTGAAGCCGGAGGTCCACCCGGCCGACCGCCTGGAGGCGCTGCAACTGGCGCTGGCGTCGAAGAGCTTCCAGTCGGAGTACCAGCCGGAGGAGTACGCCGGCATCCAGAAACTGGTGTCGCAACGGTACTCGTCCGACATGGACCCGAAGGACGTGCGGGGGTTCATCGACGCGGTGGGCAAGGGGCGCCGGTCGCCGGAGGAGGTGCTGGCGTCGCTCTCCGCCGCCTCGCCGGCGGACGTGGAGAAGTTCTTTATCGGTCCGTACCGCGACGCCGGGGTTTTCCCACGCGGCGTGACGGCCGAGGTCGCGGCCGGCGACCGCAAGATCGTGGTGGAGACCACCCGCAAGGTTCTGGCGTTCGCCGCGGCGCCGACGGCGCTGCGCACGTTGCCCTACGCCGACCTCGCCAGCCTCACCAGCCGCATCGAGAAAGAGGCGTTCCCCGAACTGGTCAAGTGGTGGCGGTCGGGCGGCGCGACCGACTCCACCCGCGCCACCATCGCCCGCGTGTTCGGCCTCTATCGCACCACCTCGCCCGATGCCCTGGCCCTGCTGCGCGAGGCCGTGGCCGGCCACCGCAACCGGGTGGAGCAGATCCAGATCAACTTCGGCCGGGAGACCGGCATGGCCGAGCACCTGGGGCGCACCCGGCGGGAGGCTGAGAACCTGTTCGACCAGTCGCTGCGCGCCCTCCGCGCCAGCGGCGACAAAAGCCCGGAGACCTTCGCGGCCCTCAAGACCGCCGGCGACGACGTGCTGGAACTCCGGCTGCTCTTTCGGTTCCCCTACGACGTGCAGCGGCAGAAGGTGGAAGCCCTGCCCCCGAACCCGAAACTCGCCGACCTGCTGCCGGCGTACGACTACACCAAGATTAAGGAGCGGCGGCCCGACTTCGTCGCCCCGCCGCCGCTCTGCTCGGTGCGCTTCTCGGAGTTCGAGTACGTGGAGTACGTGGATCGCTCGACGTTCTACGGCGGCTCCTTCCCCGCGACGTTGCGCGCCTTGTTCCAGGGAGAGGGAAAACTGTCCGTGTTCAACGACGAGGTGCTGGGCGACCGCCAGGCCAACCGCACCTACTACCGCCGCCCGACCGGTTTCAAGCCCACGGCCGACGAGCAGGTGGCGACGGGATCGGTTCCCGTCTCTCCCCAGAACGTGGTGGGGCTGTTCGTCGTCAAAGACTCGCCCGACCTGGCGCGGACGCTCAACCGGCAACTGAAGGAATGGCAGAGCCTGCTCAGCGATTCGATGGCCGCCTATGACACCGCATTGAAGGAACTGGGCGACCAGGCCGCCGCTCCCGGATTGTCCGAGGGGCAGAAGGGGCTGTACGCCGGCGTCAAGGGAACCGACTCCGGCGGCGAGCCGTTCGAGCACCCCGGTCGCATCGAGGAGGTGAAGCGCTCGCGCGCCGAGGCCAAGGAACTCCTGGACCACGTCGAGGCTCTAACGGCCGCTCCCCCGCGCTACATGCTCCGCGCGGCCTACGATGAACTGGACGAGGCCACGCGCCGCGACGTGATCGCGTACGACCTGGGGTACAGCCTCGAAACGCTGGCGCAGGCCGCGGTGGCGCTCAAGGAACTCAAGGAACTCGATCCCAACGACCCGGCCGAGGCGGCCGCCGCGGAACGCTACAAACTGGTCGACTATGTCGAGCCGGCCTCGAAAAACCCCTGACCCGCTTCCACCCGGCCCCCGCGGCGGGTAGAATCCGTCGCGGAGTTCGCCCCATGGCTCGCGCGACGCTGTTGTTTTCCCTCTTCGCCGCCTTCGCCCTCGCCCTTGGCCTTTTCTGCGGTTGCGGCAGCGCGGAGGTGGTCACCTGGTACATCGACCAGGAGGCGATGTTCGAATCGGTGGACTACGACCACGTGCAGGTGATGAACAACCTCGAGTGGGAGGCCTATCGCGGCTCGCCGCGCAACACCGGCTTCCGCCGCATCGCCGATATCCGGGCCGACTCGCTCTCCGACCTCCGCGGCTTCTGCGGTGAACTGGGCGGTGACGCCGTGGTCGAGGTCACCCGCCACGCCAGGTCCGTGCCCAGGAAAACCGCCGGCATCACCCACTTCTTCTGGGGATCCACGTACGACCTGACCACGGTGGAAGACATCCGCGGCACCGCCGTTCGCCTCAACGCCGCGCCACCGCCCAGACCGGAAGCGCCGTGACGCCGCGCCGGCCCCGGCGGGAGGTTCCAGTGCGCCGCCCGGTCGCGGTGTTGCCTTTCGCCCTGCTCGCCGCCCTGAGCGCCTGCTCGCAGGCGCCTTCCGCGCGGAGTGATTCCGCGGCCACGGTCGCGTACTCCCCGCCGCCTCCGGTGGGGCCTGTGGCCGCCACGCCGGCAGCCGGACCGGTGGCCGCGGGCAATACCGCCGGCGCGAACGTCCCGGCCGCGCCAGACATGCCGGCCCAGCGACCGGCGCCTCCCCAGCCGCGCATGCGACCAGACGAAGTGCTGGCGGCCTTCCTGGCGGCCCAGCGATCTCCCGGTGCCGAGCGCGTCAAGGGGTATCTCTCCGACAACCTGGCGCTTGACCCGGAGGAGTGGAAGGGGGGGCCGCCGCGCCCCATGCCGCCACTTCCCGGCGCGCCCACCCTGGGCGGCGCGGAAGCGCCGGTGGCGCGGCCGGGAACGGCGTCGCCCGGCATGACCGCGGGCGGGCCGTCGCCGTCGTTGGGTGGGTCGCCCGCGCCCCCGTCGGCGTCGGCGTCGACGTCCCCGCCCCGCCCCGCGCCCCTTTCGGAACGTGCCGCGAGCAAGGAAGCGTTCGCGCGTGAATACGCCGACACGGTGCTGGCGTTGCGTCGCGGGGCCACGCCGGCGCCGGTCGTCTGGCCCGGCGAGGTGCTGGCGGTCGCGTCGGGGCGCGCGCCGGCGCGGGTCTATCTTTCAGCCCACGACTCGCCCACGTCCGGCTTCTGGCTGGACTTTCCGAGAGACGCCGAAGCCCCCGGCGAGGGGCAGCGGCTCTGTTTCGAGGGCACGGCCACCGGCCTCAACCAGTACGGCGAGCCGGAGTTCGCGGCTGCGGCGGTCGAGCGGCTGAATTGATTCGGTTGTCAGTTCGCCTTGAGGCGGTCTCACGGGGGGGGATCGGGGGGGTCCACGATCGTTTCCCACTCGTCCTTGAACATTTTGCGCGCCTGGTGAATGCGCCACCTGACGGTCTGGTGGTCGATGTCCAGGATATCGGCGATCTCCTTCCCAGAAATGCCCTCGATGTCCTTGAGAATGAGGATGGTGCGGTACTTCTGCGGCAGGCGCGCCAGAACGCGGTGGACGGCGTTGCGGGTCTCGCGGCGGTCGGCGATCTCCTCCGGGCCGTCGTGGGGAGACTCCACCGCGAGAAAGCCGTCTTCGCCCATGGGCCGCAGCCGTTCGCGGCGGCGGAGGAGATCAATGCAGGAGTTGACGGCGATGCGGGCGATCCAGGTGTAGAAGTTTCGGTCGAGGTCGAAGGCTTTCAGCGAGCGGTAGCAGCGGGCGAAGGCTTCCTGGGCGAGGTCGGCGGCCTCGTCCCAATCGCGAACCATCTGGTGACAGAGCCAGAGGAGGCGCTGCTGGTGGCGCTCGACCAGGACCTCGAAGGCGTTGGGATCGCCGTCGAGGGTGAGGCTGACCAGGTCGCGGTCGGAATGCTCCATGCGAAAGCGAATCCTGGCCCGGCGCAGCCGCGCCGCGCCGGGGCGCGTTTCGGCGCGGCGCGGCTGCGCCGGCGGAAGGGGGCAGCCGGGAAGGGGAAGGCGGCGTCCGTGGCGGCCAACGCGGTTCGGGGCGCGTTCCGGAGCCAGTATAGGCTCCGGGGGCGGGAATGTGAACGGCCGCCGGCGCCGCCCTCACGGGCGCACTACCAACGGCCCCGCCGGCGGGGCCGACGATCGCCAACGCCCGCCAACCCCCGACCCCGGAGGTCAGTTGTCAGTTGTCAGCCGATGCAGCGCCCCATTCCCCCAATCCCCGACCCCCGATACGGCAGGTGCTGGGTGCTGGGTG
>JACQVU010000464.1 GCA_016209585.1 Planctomycetota bacterium | reverse complement strand
GTTGGGGGTTGCGCGGCGTCGCGGGCTTTGCGCCGTGGTCGGGGGCGGTGGGGATAGGCGCGGTTTGCTTCGCCACCGCCGCCGTGGCCGGCAGCGCCCACGGTGGAAGTTGCGCCGACAGCGCCTCGCGCGCCTTGGGCGCGAAGGGGGTGAGGAAGGTGAAGGCCCAAGTCGCGGCCGAGAGTGTCGCCACGACCAGCGCCAAGCCGAAGATGAGTTTCAGCAACCACCGCATGCGCCGCTCCACCGGGTACCTTCCCCACCATGATAAACTGAGGGGCGACAGGAATCGTTTGACCCCCGCCCCCCGCCTTTGGGTGTTGGGTGCTGGGTGCTGGGGATCTCCGTCTCCCCATCTCCCCGCCCCCCGACCCCCGCCCCGTCCCCCGCCCCATGTCCGCGGTTCTCCAAAAAGCGATCTCCTGTTGAAGGATTCGGCGCGGCGCGCCGATAATGGAAGAGATGTAGCGGAGTGCGCCGTCCCCGGTTCATGGGGTCGCTGGTGGACTGTTTCTCTCGCGGCGGGTGGGTGGCATGAATCTTCGTGGCGCGCGCGGCTATCTGGAGACGCAGATCAAGACCGCCTCCAAGGAGCAACTGCTCCTCATGCTGTACGACGGCGCCATTCGCTTCGCGGAACAGGCCAAGGCGAAGATCGACGAGAAAGACATCGAAGGCTCTTACAACCTTCTCATCAAGTCCCAGAACATCGTTCTGGAACTCATGTGCTGCCTCGATAAGGCCATCGGCGAAGAGTTGTATTCCAACCTGATGCGCCTCTACAACTTCATCTACAGCCGCCTGGTGGAGGCCAACATCAAGAAACAGAACACGCTGGTTGAAGAGGGGCTGGTCATCCTCCGCCAACTGCGGGAGACCTGGTCGGAGGCCATTGAGAAGAACCGCAAGGAAGAGGAGGCCGCGCCCGTCGCCACCACCGGCACCGCGCCAAATGCCCCGTCGGCGCCCGTCCCGGCCGCGCCCGCCGCCCCTTCCTCCCGCCCGGCGGCGGCCGCCGGTCCGCGCGGCTATTCCCGGCAGCCGATGATGCCGAACGTGCGGTCGATCAACGTCGAGGGGTAGCACTCTGTGGACGACGCCCCGGCCAGGACGGGGTTCAAGTGCCGTCGCGCGCCCGTCACTCCTCGGCCATGAAGGGGTAGCGGAAGTCGCGCGGGGGGTCGAACGTTTCCTTGATGGTTCGCGGCGACGTCCAGCGCCAGAGGTTGAGCGCCGAGCCAGCCTTGTCGTTGGTGCCCGAAGCCCGCGACCCGCCGAAGGGCTGCTGGCCGACGACCGCGCCCGTCGGCTTGTCGTTGACGTAGAAGTTGCCGGCCGCCATGCGCAGGGCGGCGGTGGCGCGCGTGATGGCCTCGCGGTCGCGCGCGAAGATGGCGCCGGTGAGCGCGTAGGGCGAGGTGGCGTCGCAGACCTGCAACGTCTCGTCGTACCGGGCGTCGTCGTACACGTAGACGGCGAGCAGCGGGCCGAACAATTCCCGTTGCATGAGGTCGTGGCGGGGATCGGCCACCTCCACCACCGTGGGGCCCACGAACCAGCCGGTGGCGTCGTCGCACCGGCCGCCGAACAGCACCTGAGCAGTGGGCGAGTGCCGCGCGAATTCGATGGCCGCCGCCAGCGTGCGGAAGGCCGCGCCGTCGATGAGCGCGCCCATGAAGTTGCGGAAGTCGCGCGGGTCGCCCACGCGGACCTCGGCCAGTTGCCGCCCCACCAGCGCCTTCACCTCCGGCCACAGCGCGGCCGGCACGTAGGCGCGGGAGGCCGCGCTGCACTTCTGCCCCTGGTACTCGAACGCTCCGCGCACCATCGCCGTCGCCAGCGCCGCCGCATCGGCTGAGCGGTGGGCGAAAATGAAGTCCTTCCCCCCCGTCTCGCCCACCAGCCGCGGGTACTGCCGGTAGGCCCCGATGTTCGCCCCCACCGTGGCCCACATCTGCTGAAAGACCTCGGTGGACCCCGTGAAATGGACGCCGCCCAGCGCCGGGTGCGTCAGCGCCGCCGGCCCGACCACCCCGGCCGCGCCCGGCACGAAGTTGATGACCCCGGGCGGCAAGCCCGCGGCCTCCAACAGGCGCATGATACAAGCAGCCGAGAGCACAGCCGTGGAGGCCGGCTTCCAGACCACGGTGTTGCCCAGGAGCGCCGGCGCCGTCGGCAGGTTGCCGGCGATGCTGGTGAAGTTGAACGGCGTGACCGCGAAGACGAAGCCGTCGAGCGGCCGCAGGTCCAGGCGGTTCCAGGTTCCCGGCGCCGACGCGGGCTGCTCATCGAGCATGCGCCGGAGGAACCAGACGTTGAAGCGGAAGAAGTCGACCAGTTCGCACGCGGCGTCGATCTCGGCCTGGTGCGCGGTCTTGGACTGGCCGAGCATCGTGGCCGCGTTGAGCGTGTCGCGCCACGGCCCAGCCAGCAACTCCGCCGCCTTGAGGAAGACGGCGGCGCGGTCGGCCCACGCCATGCCCGCCCAGCCCGGCCGGGCGCGCTCCGCCGCGTCTATCGCGGCCAGCGTCTCCTCCCGGCCGGCGCGGGAGAAGGTGGCCAGCACGCGGCGGTGGTCGTGCGGGGCGCGGCATTCGCCCGCGCCGCCTACGGCCGCGCGCGCCTCTTCCCCGCCGATGACCAGCGGCAGGTGCGGCGGCTCGCGCGACCACATGGCCGCCAGCGCCTCCTTCAGCGCCCGCCGCTCGGCGGACCCCGGCTGGTAGGAGCGCGCCGGCTCGTTGCGCGGCGCCGGAAAACTGGGTGTGCCGCCGGTCATCCCCACCGCGTGGCCACGCCGCGAACCACTCACCTCCGCGCGCGGCCACCATACCGGCGGAAGTGATGGACCACCGCGTCGCGCTCCTCCTCCGTGAGCAGCACGAGCGGAAACTCGGCCAGCGCGAGCTCGCCGCCTTCCATGGAAGCGAGCAACAGGATCGACCAGACCTCCTGCCGCTTGCGGCGGGGGACATGGAAGGTTTCGACGATCCACACGTAGGTGTCCGTCAGGCGCTCCCAGGAAGCGAGATCGCGTTCCAGATCGCGGGAGCGGAGGAAGCCTACCTCCCACTCTTCCTGCGCGGCCGGATGGACCTCCTGCAACTGCTGGGCGACGCAACGAATGCGGTCCACCGTGTCAGTGTCAAGCGTCGGCGGCGCGACCAGTTCGCCCGGCTCGCCGTCGCCAGCGCCAGCGCCAGCGGAACCGTCGCCGCGCGCGTCACGTTCGTCGTGTTCCCGCCCGTTCACCACGACCTCCTCCCCCAGCCTCTCGCCCCCAACCCCTCTATTATACGGCAGCCGCTCACCCCAGGTTGCGCGGCGCCGGTTTCTCCTGGGGCGGGGACGGTGGTCGGGGGTCGGGGGACGGACCGCAAGCGGCGGAAGGAAGGAGAGAACCCGCCAACGTGGGCACGGGGCGCGCGCCGTGCCACGCTTCCACGCTCGCCCGTTCCAGCGCCCCGCGCCACGAGTCCTGACCCCGTTCCAGAGCGCGTTCTGAACCGTTGCATTGTACGCGCGCGCCGCGTTAGCGGCAAAGCCGGCGGGACGAGGGCCGCTCACCCGCGTGCCAAGGCGTGGCGGGTCGTATAGAATCGCGCCTTCCCAAGACTTGGGGTTCACCATGCCGCAGCCGCGCCGCCGCACCACGTCACCGCCGCCGAACCGGGAGGCGATCATCGCCGCGCTGGCTGGCGCGCGGGTGGGCGTCGTTGGCGACCTGATCGCCGACCTCTATCTGTCCGCCCGGCCGATGAGGCTGTCGCGGGAAGCGCCCGTGCTCATCGTGCGGCATGAGGGCGAGCGCCTGGTGCCGGGCGGCGCGGGCAACACGGCCGCCAATATCGCGGCGCTGGGGGCGCGGGTCACGCTCATCTCGCTCGTCGGCGACGACGCCGCCGGCGCCGCGCTCCGCGATCTCTTCCGCCGGAGCGGCATCCACGCGGCGGGGCTGGTGTCGCCCCCCGGCTACGCCACCGTGACCAAAACCCGCCTGATGGTGGGCGAGGTGCACCGCGCCAAGCAGCAGGTGATCCGCATCGACCGCGAGCCGGACAACCGCCCGCCGCCCACCGCCGAACGGGCGCTGGCGCGGGCCTTCGACTCGGCCGCGCCGGAACTCGACGCCGTGGTCATCTCCGACTACGGGTACGACGTGGTCGGCCCGGCGCTCATGGCGCGCCTCCGGCGCTTCGCCCGCTCACGCGTGGTGGTGGCCGACTCCCGCTACCGCCCGCTGGCGTTCGCGGGTGTGACGGCGCTGAAACAGAACGAAGAGGAACTCGCGCGCGCCGTTGGCTCCCCCTGGCCCGGAGAATTCAACCGCGACGCCGCCGCGGCCCTGGTCATGAAAAGGCTCCGGCTCCGGGCCTGCCTGGCCACGCTGGGCAACCAGGGAATGAGCCTCTACCGGCCGCGGCTGCCGCGCGTGGACATTCCGGCCCACGGCGCCGACGAGGTGGTGGACGTGACCGGAGCCGGCGACACCGTCTCGGCCGTCTTCACCACCGCGCTCGCCACCGGCGCCGACTTCGAATCCGCCGCCCGCCTGGCCAACCTCGCCGCCGGCATCACCGTGCTCAAGCCCGGCGC
>JACQVU010000031.1 GCA_016209585.1 Planctomycetota bacterium | reverse complement strand
CGACCCCTGAAATGGTCGAAGTCAACCAACTCCTTCAACTCGCGGTCGACAAGGGCGCGTCCGACACCATCATCACCGTCGGCCGGCCGCCGGTGCTGCGCGTGGGCGGCAAACTGCGCCCCATCAACACGCCGCCGCTGACGCCTGACGACACCATCCGGATCATGAAGGCGATCACGCCGGATCGCCACCAGACGGAGGTGACCGAAAAGGGCAGCGCCGACTACTCGTTCGGCTTCGCCCACAAGGCGCGGTTTCGCGTCGCGGCCTTCAAGCAGAAAGGGTACGTCGCGCTGGTGCTGCGCACCATCCCCAACAAGATCCTCTCCTTCCAGGAACTCAACCTGCCGGAGATGTTCAAGAACCTGCTCACCAAGCCCCGCGGGCTGATCCTGGTGACGGGCCCCACCGGGTCCGGCAAGACCACCACGCTGGCGACGATGGTGAACTTCATCAACACCGAGATGGAGAAGCACATCATCACGGTGGAGGATCCGATCGAGTACTACCACGAGCACGGCCGGAGCGTGATCACCCAGCGGGAGATCGGCGTGGACATCGCCTCTTTCGCCGAGGCCCTGCGGCGCGCGCTGCGCCAGAACCCCGACGTGATCCTGGTGGGGGAGATGCGCGATCTGGAGACGATCTCCGCCGCGATCTCGGCGGCGGAGACGGGCCACCTGGTGATGGGCACGCTGCACACCACGGGGGCGGCGCGCACGGTGGACCGGATCATCGACGTCTTTCCGCACGAGCAGCAGTCGCAGATCCGCACCCAACTGGCGGCGTCGATCGTCGCGGTGATCTCGCAGATCCTGGTCGGGCGGGTGGACGGCAAGGGGCGCGTGGCGGCCTTCGAGATCATGGTGATGACCCCCGCCATCGAGAACCTGATCCGCAAGGCGGAGACTTTCCGCATCCCCGACCAGATCATCACCGGCCGGCGGAACGGGATGATCCTGCTCGACGAGTACCTCTACAACCTGCACAAGCAGAAGATCATCTCCTACGCCGACATGATCCAGAAGGCGCAGGACCCGGAGTCGCTGCAGATGAAGGTCAAGGAAGACCTCAAGCGCGGCGGCGATGGCGGCAAGGATCAATCCGGCTGACGACCGTTGCCCGCCGGTCGTCCGGCGGCGGCGGGCGGTGACCGGCGTCTGGTTCCCATGGCGAAACCGAAACCCAAGGGCAGCGAGCGCAAGGCCGGCGTGGGCGCGCCTCCCAACGGCGGCGCGGGCGGCGCCAACGGCGGTGGCGGCGGCGCGAGCGGGCGGCGCCCCCCCACGCCCCCGCCGGTCCCGCCGCCGGGCGAGGGGCCGCGTCCCGGGGGCGAAGGCCGGTCGCCTTCGCGGCGGCGGACACTGGGGCAGATTCTGAAGGAGATGGAGTGCATCACCGAGGGCCAGTTGCAGGAGGCCCTGGTGGCGGCGAAGGAGCGGGGTATCGCCATCGGGCGCGCCCTGGTGGACCTGGAGTTCGTCACGCAGGAGGAACTGAGCATCGCGCTGGCTGAGCAGTATGGCCTGCGCCACGTGGACCTCGACGGCCTGGCCATTCCCGCCGAGGTGATTTCCAAGATCGACCCGATGGTGGCGCAGACCAGCGGCCTGATGCCGATCGAGTACAAGAACCGGGCGCTCACCGTGGCCGCGTCGGATCCGAGCCATCCCGGCATCGAGGACCTGAAGTTCGTCATGCCGGGGATCGAGATCGTGGTGGTGATCGCGCCGGAGGATCAGATCCAGCGGGCCATCGGGAAGTATTACGGGAACAAGGAACTGGACCTGACGAAGTCGCTGGAGGTGCTGGACGCCGACGACAAGGCCAAGAGCGCCAAGGGCGAGAAACTTGACCTGGATCAGGAGGTGCACGCCGGACCGGTGGTGACGCTGGTCAACCAGATCCTGCACAAGGGTATCCAGGCGCGCGCGGCGGACATCCACTTCGAGCCGTTCGAGGACAAGTTCAACGTGCGCATGCGCATTGACGGCGTGCTCTACGACCTCATCGCGCCGCCCAAGCACCTGGCGCCGGTGATCACCTCGCGCATCAAGGTGCTCTCGAAACTCGACATCGCCGAAACCCGCCTGCCGCAGGATGGCCGCATTGAACTCACCATCGCGGGGCGGCCCATCGATCTGCGCGTCTCGACGCTGCCCACCATGTTCGGCGAGTCGTGCGTGATGCGTATTCTCGACCGGTCCAACGTCAAACTAGACCTGGAGAACGTCGGCCTGCGCGCCAAGGAACTGGACCTGGTGCGCGCGCTCATCGCCAAACCCAACGGCATCGTGCTGGTCACCGGCCCCACCGGCTCCGGCAAGACCACCACCCTCTACTCGGCGCTCAACGAGATCAACACCATCGATGTCAAGTTGATCACCACCGAGGACCCGGTGGAGTACAACCTCGACGGCATCATCCAGGTCCAGGTCAACGATGAGATCGGCACCACCTACGCCGCCTGCCTCCGGTCGATCCTGCGGCAGGACCCCGACAAGATCCTGGTCGGGGAGATTCGCGACAAGGAAACCGCCACCATCGCCATCGAGGCCTCGCTCACCGGCCACCTGGTGCTCTCCACCCTTCACACCAACGACGCCCCATCCTCCATCACCCGCCTCCTCGACATGGGGGTCGAGAACTTCCTCATCGCCGCCACCGTGGAGGCGGTGATCGGCCAGCGCCTGGTGCGCCGCATCTGCCCCGACTGCCGCGCCGCCTTCTCCCCCAAACCCGACCAACTCCTGTCGCTGGGCATCCAGCAGTCGCAGGTGCAGGGCAAGCAGTTCGCCTATGGCAAGGGCAGCGACGCCAACGGAACGCCCTGCCCGACCTGCAACGGCACCGGCTACAAGGGCCGCCTGGCGATCTTTGAAATCCTGCTCATGACCGACCCCCTCCGCGCGCTGGTGATGGAGAGCGCCTCCACCGACCGCCTCCGCGCCCAGGCGAAGCAGGAGGGCATGCGCACGCTGCGGCAGTCCGGCATCCAGGCCATTCTCGACGGCATCACCACCATGGAAGAAGTCATCCGGGAGACGCTGTCGTTCGGGTGAAAACCGAGAGTGATGAGACGCCTCCTCACGGGCCGCCATTCCTGGCGGTTCGGGCGACTCAGCGACCGAGCGACCGTATTTCCCGGCCAGCGAAGGTGATGCCCTTCTGAGCCAAACGCCGGCGCGCTGTCCCGGTGTCGCTGAATCCCACCTTGCTACTGGTGACCCAGTACCACCTTTTCACGAAGCGCCCCGGTTGGAGATGCGCGCGCAGAACATCGAGAGCGCCTTGGCGTTTCTTGATGATGACGCTGATCTCCGAATCAGCCGCCTTGTGAGATTCTACGCCGACGATGCTGTCGCAATCCGGAACGGACAGGAGGTAGTCCCACCGGTGGTCTTGCGGAAATTCCGCTTGCACTCCGGCATCAAGGTCAAGACTGTCCGTGACGCGCTTGCGGTCACTCTTCGCAATGGTTTTTCGATCAGACCTCTTCAACGCGTTCAAACCGCTTTGCACCAGAGGTCGCAGCCGGCTGTCGCGCCGGAGCGCGATTTTTAAGGAAAGACCGGGCGGGGTCATTCTGCGGTTGCTCCTTCGTTCACGGCGTTCCGAACGGCCTCGCCGACGCGCGAACTGAACCCGGTCAACCCGCCCCACTCGGCTTCACCCGCTGACGTCGCCTCTGGGTCCAACCCCGAGATATCCTGGACCACGGCGTGCTGGCTCCTATTGAGGCTCATGAAGTAGACGCGGTACTCCTTCCCAAGAGCCGTATCCATCACCTTGAGAACCTGCTGCGCAGACGGCGCGTTGAACGCCTTCGCGAGCGACCGCCCGCCCGCGCCGTGTTTCTTGAGCAGCCTGACAGCCCAGACAAAATCGAGAATCAGAGGAGAGTGCGTCGACACGACTACTCGATATCCGCGCCACAACAGATCAAGCAAGAGCAGCAATACAACGGCGATGGCCTGGGGATGCAGCCCCATTTCAGGCTCCTCGACAATGACCCAGTCGATCTCCTTCCGCTTGCGCGCGCGCCTCGGGGGGAGCAGATGATACAGCCCAAGCAACAGCGGTGTGAATTCCCGCTGTCCGGCCGTCCAAGCCGCGAATGGGATCTCCGTTCCATCCTTGAACCTCATTTGAAGTCGAAAACGCAAGTTCCGCTTGTCCAGGGCCACCGTTCCGCCGTGGTACATGGCTTCGTCGATCAGATCACGATATTCTCGTTTGAGCTGCCGCGCGAACGGGAAGAGCGGCCCCGCGTGGCGCCCACTGAACCTCTGATAGAGATTCTGACTGAACAGCCGCGCCACAACCGGCACGTCCGCGTTCAGTTTGAGGAAAGGAGCAGGCCAGCCTTCCACGAGCAAGAGCGACCGATGGGCCGGAATATAAAAAACGCTTCCCTCTCGCTGACTCCTCCTGCCTTTGCCCAGGAGAAACCGATCGCCCCTCCAGCGCACTTCCATGCGGTCCTTGTTCCACGCTGCGGACATTCCCTCGCCGAACACGAGGTCGATCAGGTTCTTGGGCCTCGTCACATCGTGGCCCGCTTCCTTCAACGCTTTGACCACTTCATGAGCGTCCAGAACAAGATTGAGCCACTGCAGTAGCAGGCTCTTGCCCGTGGCCTGCGGTCCGACGAGGACCGTCAGATCCCCAAACTCCACCTCCGCCTCCTCGATCTGCGCGAAGTTCCTGACCGTCAGAACATCGCGAGGGGGAGGTGTCGGCGGCATCGGATACTCGTGTCGTGCCAATGCGCTTAGGAGCGACCGTGAGCGCCGAGTCGCGGGGTCGCGCGCGTCCGGGCGGCCGTGAACACGTCACGTCCCAGCGAGCGAGAGAAACCTTATTCGGAATCGACCAGCCGCGCAACGTCAAATCGGTATCCCGGATGGAAGCCCGAGACCGCCTCCGCGCCCAGGCGAAGCAGGAGGGCATGCGCACGCTGCGGCAGTCCGGCATCCAGGCCATTCTCGACGGCCTCACCACCATGGAAGAGGTGATTCGGGAGACGCTGTCGTTTGGGTAGCAGGAGGACGAGGCGCGCTCACCGCCGAGACTATCGCCCGATGATCTTGTCCCAGTCAGTAATGATTCGCCCGACGAACGTGACGTCGTTCTCCAAGAGCCTTCGCCTGGTCTTCTCCAATCGTGAGAAGTGAACTTTCCCCCGCGTGACCCAGAGCCAGCGATTGACGGGCCGTCAAGGGTCGGGGGTCGGCGGCGGCGCGCGCCGGAGGCGCAGAAAGTTCAGGAAGTTGATGAGGAAGTGCGCGGCCACCGGCGCGGCCAGGTTTCCCGAGTACTGATACAAACCGCCCAGCGCGAACCCCATGACCAGCGCGAACAGCGTCCACGCCAGGTAGCGCGGGCCGATGAAGTGGATGACCCCGAAGAAAAGACTCGCCCAGAACAGCCCCAACACAGATTGCAGCGCGCCGCGAAAGAAGGCTTCCTCCGCCACGGATGAGAAGAGCGCCAGCAGGAATATCTGCCACGGCGTGGGGTCGCCAAGCAGCGTCCGGAACACGCGGGCGAGGTCCGCCAGCAACCGCGAGCGCGCCACGCCCCAGGCGGAAAGCGCCGTCACCAGGATCGCCAGCGCCGCCGCCAGCGCGCAGGCCGCCTGGGTGCGGGGGTTCCACTGGAGGCTCGCGAACGGCTCCGGCACGCGATCGTCCACCGCGGCCCAGAGCACGGAAGCGATCAGCAGCGCGCCGTAGAAGATTCCCGAGGCCCGGACCAGCCGGCGCGCCCTGGCGCGAGCGTCGGGCGCCGTGGGTTCGCGGCCGGTGAGCGGATCGTTCGCGGTCATGCCAGGGTGACGAGGTGGTGGTGGGCGCGGTCGCCGGCCAGGGCCAGGCGCGCGGCGTCAAAGATACGGTCGCCGAAGCGCGCGCGCGCGGCGAGACCGCAGACCACCCGCTCCTGGGGCACGCGACCGTCGACCAGCGCCGCGCCCAGCGCGTCGCGGCCGCCGGCCGCCAGCGCGTCCTCGTATCGCGCGCCAGCCTGGAAGAGGGCGCGGGCCAGCCGGCGAAAAGAGCCTTCGACCGCGCGGTCCAGCGGAGCGAGCGCGGCCCGCAACGCGCGCGCGCCGTCGGCGGCCTCGCCAAGCGCGCGTCGCACCCCTTTCCCGGCGCGATCGAACGACAGGGGATCGCCCGCCCCGGGAACCTCGCCGGGCGCCAGCAGCGAGAGGCTGACCCGGAACACCGCGGCGGGGCGCGTCACGCCGAGCGCCTGGAAGAGCGCGCCAAGTTGCGCGTGGTAGGCCGCCTCGCCGGGACCAAGCACAAACGCGGCCACCGGAAGCGCGGCGCAGAGCGCCACCGGCCGGAGCGCGGCGTCGGGGCTGTAGTCTTCAGGGCGGCGCCGGGCGCGGTCCGCCTCTGGCTCATCATGAATCGCGCGGCCGCCGGCGCCGCCGCCGACGCCGACGTCGGCGCCGCCGTGGTTGAGGCGGGGCGACCCGGCCACGAGCCGGCGTCGGCCGTCGGGCGCGTCGCGGAAGAGGTGCAGCCGAGGTCCGGCGGGCAGGGCGGCCGCCAAGCCGTGGCGGGCGAGCAGCGCCACGCCCTCGCGCAGCGCCGTGGTGAGCGTTTCGCGCTGATCGAGCGCGGCGGCGAACACCGGGCCAAGCAGCGGACGCGGGTCGCGGGCATCGAACACGTGGATGTCGCCGGGCAGGCCGACCTGGGCGAGCGACTCCTCGAAGCCCGCGGCCCAGCCGCCCTCGTCATAGGCCGCCGCGACGCGGGCGAGGTCCGGCGCGAAGACGGCGTCGGGGCCTATGGAAGCCAGGATGGCGGCGGCGGGGAATTGATCCCGTGGAACGCGCGCGCGCCAGACGGCGGCGCCGCGCGCCGCCGGGTCGGCCGGCGGGGCGACCTCCACCGTCTCCCCACCTTGCGCGGGGGCGGAGCCAGCGGCGCGGGCCGGGGCGCCTGCGCGCCAGAAGCAGGCGGCGCGAACTTCGCGCCAGTCGTGGTCGTCGGAAGCGACGGAGAAGGCCGGAAGCAGGCGAAAGGGCGCGCGCGCGGTGGAGAGCCGGGCGGCCTCGTGCCGCGCGGTGAGCGCCTTCCACAGGGTGTACAACGGCCCGCCGAGGAAGCCCGCCTGCTGCCCGGCGACCACCAGGAACGTTCCCGGCCGCGCGATCTCCGCCGCGAGCGCGGAGCGGCCCGCCTGGCGGAGGGCGGCGGCGGAGCGCGCGCGCCGGGGCGCGGGCCACTCGCCGTGCAACCGGTCGAGGAGCGCGGCGAACTCGGCCGACTCCGGACCGGCGTGGACTCCGAGGCAGGCGCGGGCGATACCGGGATCGGTCACGAACGCGCGGAAGGTGGCGGGCGCCCCCGGAAACCGGTTGAAATCCACCACCGCGTCGCGCACCGCGCCCTCCCGTGAACCGCGGCCGGCGATCAGACGATCCCCTTTTCCGTTGCAATCGCCGGCCGTGCCGCTACCATTCTCGCGCTCGCGCGGGCAGTATCACAATGTGGAGTCTCCATGGGCAAGGTTGAACTGGACGTCGGCGTCGTGCTCGAAAACAAGGAAAACGGCTGGAAGTTGGCCATCAAGCAGGTCACCGCCACCCGCATCCTCGCCAAGACCATCCTCCCCGACGGCAAGACCGAAGACAAGAACTTCGCCCGCCGGCTGATTGAAGAGAAGATGGCGGCCGGGACCATCGTGGTGTCCGACGAGAAGATCGCCGTCCGCAAACGGGTGAAAAAGGCCGCTCCCCGCACCCCCCTCCGCATCTCCGACGAAGGGGTCGAGGGCGCCGATCTCGCCGCTGCTCCCGATGACGAGGCGCGCGAGGCCGGCGCCGAAGAAGCCCCCGCCGCCGACGGCGACGAGGAGGAGGAAGAGGAAGAAGAAGACGCGGACTGAGACCGGCGAGTCGCGCGAGCGTGAGTCGAGCCTTCCGTGACGCCGGGCGCTGGCGGATCAGTTTTCCCGGCGCGCGGTATGATGGACATGGATGCCGATACCCGCCGGACCGCACCCGCTTCTCGACCCGGCCTTTCTGCGCCGGTTGGACGCCCTACGCCCCCGGCTGGTCCGCGGCCGGCCGGGCTTCGCCGGGGAACGCGCCTCCCACCGGCCGGGCGGGCGGGTCGAGTTCCTCGACCACCGCCCCTACGCCCACGGCGACGATCTGTCGCAGTTGGACTGGAACGCCGTCGCGCGCACCGAACGCCTGGTCGTCAAGGAATACGCGCGCGAACAGGACTTCTCCCTCCTGCTGCTGCTCGACGCCACCGCCTCCATGGCCGTGCCGCCGGCGAAGTGGCTGGCGGCGGCGAGGTTGGCGGCCGCGCTGGGCTTCCTGTCGCTGGTCCAGGGGGGCGTGGTGACGCTGCGGTGGTTCGGCGCGCGCGCGGGAAGCGTCGGCGCCGAGGCGCCCATTTTTCGCGGAAGGCGGGCGATGGCGCGTCTGCTGGGCGCGCTGGCCGCCGTCACGCCCGCGGGCGTGGGCGACGCGGGCGACCCGCTGGCGCGCGCGGCCGGCGACCGAAGCCTCCGGGCCGCGGTCGTCGTGATGTCCGATTTCACCTGTGACCCGCGCCGCCTGGCGCCGGCGGCGGCGCTCGCCGGGCGGGGCATCGAAACGCTGCTGCTGCACCTCGCCGCGCCGGAGGAACTGCGCCCCGGCTTCTCCGGCTCCGCGGCGCTGGCTGACGCCGAAAGCGGGCGCGCGGTCGTCGTCGCGGCCGACCGGGCGCTGCTGGCCCGCTACGCCGCCGCCCAGGGACGTCACTGCGAAACACTGCGCCGGCTCTACGCGCCCCACGGCGTGCGATACGAACTGATTGACGCCGGCTGGCCCATCGAGGAGGTCCTGTTCCGACGCCTGGCCCCGACGGTGAACTGACCGCCTCCCGGCCCAATCTTTTCGAGCGCCTCGCCGCGACCCCGACCGTGATTTTCACCAACCCTCACGCCTTCTGGGCGCTGCTCGCCTTGGCGCCGCTGCTGCTGCTCGCCTTCCTTCGGCGACGGCCGCGCCGGCGGCTGGTCGGCTCGCTCTTCATCTGGGATCAGGTCGCCCGCGAGGCCGAGCCGCCCCGTCGGCGACGCTTCCTGGCGGACCTCTTCCTGCTCCTCTGTGTCCTGGCGTTCGTGGCGGCGGTCGGCGCCTGGGCCGGCCCGGTCCGCCGTTCCGACGCGCCGGCCGGCGTCCGCTGGATGGTGATCGTCGACCGCTCGGCCAGCACCGGCCTGCCGGGAGGCGACGGGAGCGGGACGCCGGCGGCCCTCATCGCCGCGGCCGTCGACCGCTTCCTGGCGGCGCTCCCGGCGGACGACCGCGTCCGGCTCGTGGTCACGCCGACGCCCACCGCGATGGCGGACTTGGGCTTCGCCACCCCGGCCGCGTGGCGAGCCGCGGCCCTGCCAGCGCCGGGCGGTGAGGACCAGATGGATGTGGCGCTGGACGCGGCGCGCCGCGCCGGGACGCGCGTGGCCCTCTTCTCCGACCGGCTGGCCGGCGACCGGCGGCCCGGGGAGATTCACGCCGCCTATGGCTCGCCCTCGCCGCCCGGTGCGCCCGTGGGTATCGTGGCGGCGGAATTGCGCGATCACGGCGGCGGCCGGGGAGAGGTCTTCGCGCGGATCGCCGCGCGGGCCGGCGCCGAGATGCCGGCGGAGTCGCGCATCGAGATCAACGGCCGCGCCGCGCAGCCTCTCCCCGGCTCGCGCGACGCATTTCTCGCCGCGGTGGAGATCGCGCCCGGCCGCCCCGTGACCATCCGCGTCGCTGGCGCGCCGGCGGAGGCGTTCGACGCGGAGGTGCGTTTCGAGTGTCCGCCGCCCGCGCGCGTGGCGCTGGCCGGGGGAGGCGCGAATGACACACTCCTTCGGGTGCTGCGCTACTGGCCCTTTCTGGAGGTCGCCCGGAGCGACGACGGCGGCGGCGCCGCCGTGGCGCTGGCCATCGATCTGGCTGGCCGCCCCGCCGCCGCGCCGTCCTGGGGAGAGAACGCCAGCCGCCGCCTGCTGGGCGCGAGCAGCCTCCCGCACGAGGCGCTGGTGGCGCTGCCGCCCGGCGGAACGTGGCAACTTGTTGACCCCGCGTTCAGTGACCTGCCGGTGGAACTCCTGGCCGAAGCGGGCTTCCCGACGGTGCGCGCCGCCTCGCCGCAAAACGAGCGCCGCCGGCCCATCCTCCGCTATTTCGCGCCCGGTTCGGCCACCGGAGCCGGCGCCGACCTGCTCTGGGCGGAGCCGGGCGGAAGGTCGGATTCTGAGACCTTCCGCCTCACGCTGGACGGTGACGACGCCGCCTGGCGCGCGCACGAGAGTTATCCGGCCTTCTTCACCGCGCTGTTCGCCCGGTTGCTTGACCTCGGCCCCGACCCCTGGCGCACGTTGCCTCCCGCCGCCGCCACGCCGCTCTCGGAGCGGGAGTCGGTCAGCCGGCGCGACTGGCGCCCGCTGGAGGAGGGCGAAGTGGCCACGCCGCTGCCCGCAAGCCCTGGGCAAAATGGCCAAGCCGCGTCCGTCAGACGCGGTCAAGATGGCCAAGCCACGTCCGTGGATGGTCACGGCGCGTCGTGGGGCTTGCCGGCCGTGCTGCTGGCCGCTCTGCTGGTGATCGCGCGCCTGGCGG
>JACQVU010000461.1 GCA_016209585.1 Planctomycetota bacterium | reverse complement strand
GCTCCGGTGTCGTCGCGCCATCGCCACCGCCGCCGCCGGTGACTGGCGCGGGCGCGGGCGCCGGCATGGTTCCCGCCACGGGCACGGTTGCCGCGGCCGGTGGGGCCGCGGTTCCGGCTGGTGCGGCGTCGGGGGTCGTGTCTTGCGCGCGGGACGGGCTCACGATCCCGGCGAGCAGCGCCACGGAGACGCCCAAGGCGACGAGAACCCCGGCGGCGAAAAACGGGCCTGGAATCCGCCGCGCGGACGATTCGGACACGAAGGCGCGACCGGCGGACCGGGTGTGGCGGGAGAGATTGACCATAAGGAGGAAGATGGTAACACGTTCCGGCTGGCGCGCGGGATTCAAGTCGCCGGGCCGGTCGTTCGATAAAGGATCGGGCATAACATCTATTTCGTCAATGACGAAATAGAGAACGACTACAAGGCCACACAGCACAGCACCTTTCGAGGAACCGCGATGGGACACACCACGAAGTTGATCGTCATCGTCCTCCTCCTGGCCGCCGTCACCTTCGGGGTCTGCTTCGGATACCTGAGCGGCGGCGATGAGGAGACCATTCAGAACAGCATCACCACCGAGCAGAAATCAGCCTCCACGCCGATCCCGGCGACCGGAGAGGGCGCGGCCGGGAAACTCCCCGCGCCCGGCCCCGTGGACGCGGCCACCTCCGCCGTGAAACCCGCCGGCCCGGCCGCGGGGGCCACGCTCGGCGCGCCCGCGCCCGGCGAGACCGGATCGTTCGAGTACGTCTTCGCCAAGGGAGACAACGTGTTCAACGTCCTGGCCCGCTTCGGCCGCCCCCGCGAAGACTTCAACAAGGTGATGGAACTCAACCCCACGATCCGCGACTTCGGCCAGGTCCCCGTCGGCGCCCGCGTCAGGATCCCCGGCGCCCCCCCGGCCGGCTACGTCCCCGCGCAGCCCGCCGGCAGGTCCCCCGCCTCCAGCCGCCCGACTCCGGGCGCCGGGCCGGCCCGGATCACCGAGGCTGACACTCACAAGGTGCAGCCCGGCGAGACCCTGGAAGAGATTGCCCGCGCGCACTACGGCGACCCGCGCCAGTGGAAGCGCATCCAGGACGCCAACCCCGGCATCAACCCCAACAACATCAAGCCCGGCCAGTCGCTGAAACTGCCGAAGTAAGAAGCGCTCGCCCCGCGACGACCGACCGAAGTTGGGCGCGGAAAACGTTCAAACACTGGTTGTGCCCCGGTCGAACACCGCCCTCTTTTCCGAGGATTTCGTCACCAGGTTGCGGACCTGGATAGCGAGCCACCACGCCCTCTACCCACGCCTTCCGCCGCAGGGCATCTACTTCGAATCGCTGGTGGAACGGGCCTTTCTTCACACCGGATGGCCGCGCCACCAAGTCATTCTGACGCATCCGAACAGCCCGCGGGCGGACATAACGGTGGGCCAAACGCGCCTGTCGCTCAAGACGGAAACAGGCGCCATCACCCGGCGAACCCTCATCAGCATCACCAAGCTCTGCACCACGGAAACGGGCGAATGGACCTCCGAGGCCCTGATTCGCCACGCCCTGAGCCACCTCTCTCGCTACGAAGCCGTCTTGATGCTGCGGGCCATTTGGGAGCGAGACGACACCATCGACTACCAGCTCGTTGAGATCCCGCTTGACCTCCTGCGGAAGATGGAAGGCCTCACCGCCCTGCCCGTGGGTCGGCGGGAAGGTCGGCCAAGCCTTGGGTTTGACGTGACCGAGGGAGGCGGCGTCCTTTTCCATGTTCACTTCGACGGGGCCGACGGCAAGTGTCAACTCCGCAACCTCCGGGTTGACCGCTGCGTCCGCCTCGCCGAGTGGAAGCAAGCCGTGCCGAGCGATTAGGTCACTCGCACTTGTTCGACTTACGGAAGATCAGCCAATAGCAGTGCTGGTGCCGCGCGTGATGGGCGGTCTTCCATTTCGGGTCTACGATCGGGCCCTCGCGGACCTTGACGATGCAGTCGCAGGCGAGGAACCCGGCCGCTTGGGCCGCCTTGACGACTTCGACGTGCGCCCATTGGTAGCGGTGATTGTGGATGTAGTCCGCGATCTTGCAGAGGAGGACGCCTTCCCGTCGCAGCACGCGGAACGCCTCCCCCATGAAAGGCGGATACAGGTGGGAGAAGTTGTAGCCGTTTTCCGCCGGCGACTTCTCCCCCAGGCCGAAGCGCTTGTTGAAATCCTTGAGGCGGTCTTTGCCTTGGTTCGGGACGTGCGGCGGGTCGTACACCACCACGTCGAATTCGTCGGCCGCCAACGGCATGGCCCGGTTGTCGCCCACCACGTCCGGCTTGTACCTCGGGTTGATGTCCATGCCGACGACGGGCCGGGAGCTGCCGACCCAGAAGCGGCCTTGGTTGACGGTGGCGTCAAGGATACGCGTCGGCCGCTGACGCGGGTAGAAGTCCAGCATCTTCTCAAGCAGTTCGGCGTCGCCCCCATACCAGACGGAAGGCAAGGGATCGTAAGCCGCTGGTGCCACGTTCGGAGGTTCGGCCCCCGGGAACAGGGGGATTGCGCCGCTCTTCGCCCGCCGGCGGGCCACGTCAGGCGCGGAAAACGTGCCAAGTCCGGAATACGTTCCAGGAATCATCACGCCCCGCTGTGTATGTGACATTGCGTCTGACTCCAAGCCCCTCACGGGTGTCCCTTCTTCTTCAAGCCCCACCGCCCGGTTTCGGTGGATCGGCGTTTTTGGTCCAAGCCGCGCCCTATTATCTCACCCGAACCACTTTCGAGCAGCAGAAACCGCCGTTGCCCGGTGAGAAGCGGCGCGCGGGGGCCGAGGCGGTCAGTCTGTCGCGCACCCCTCCGACGCCGGGCGAACCAGGCGCGCGTACTTGCCCAGCGCGCCGGTCGTCGCCTTGGGCGGCGGTGGCGTCCAGCCGCGGCGGCGGGCGGCGAGTTCCTCGGCGGGGAGCGCCACGTCGATGCGGTTGGCGCGAGCGTCGATGGTGACGGGATCGCCATCGCACAGGAGCGCGATGGGGCCGCCGTCCTGGGCTTCGGGCGTGACGTGTCCCACCAGGAAGCCGTGCGAGCCGCCCGAGAAGCGGCCGTCGGTGATGAGGGCCACGTGCGGGCCAAGGCCGGCGCCCACCAGGGCGGAGGTGGGGGTAAGCATCTCCGGCATGCCCGGCCCGCCCTTCGGCCCCTCGAAGCGGATGACGACGACGTCGCCCTTCTGGATCGCGCCTTTTTCGAGCGCGGCGAGCATCTCTTCCTCGGAGTCGAAGACGCGGGCCGGCCCACGGAAGTGGTCGCCTTCCTTGCCGGTGATCTTGGCGACCGCCCCCTCGGGCGCGAGGTTCCCGCGCAAAACCTGGATGTGCCCGGTGCGCTTGATGGGGCTCTCGAACGGGCGGATCACTTCCTGCCCCGCGTCCAGGTCGGGTGCGCCGCGCAGGTTCTCGGCCAGGGTGTCGCCGGTCACGGTGAGGCAGCCGCCGTCAAGCAGGCCGTGGCGCAGCAGGCGTTTCATGAGCGCGGGCGTGCCGCCGACGCGGTGGAGGTCTTCCATGACGAACCGGCCGCTGGGCTTCATGTCGGCGAGCACCGGGGCGCGGTCGCTGACGCGCTGGAAGTCGTCAAGCCTCAGCCCCACGCCGGCGGCGCGGGCCATGGCCAGCAGGTGCAACACGGCGTTGGTGGAGCCGCCCAGGGCGGTCACCACCACCATGGCGTTCTCGAACGCCGCGCGCGTCATCACGCGGCGGGGGGTGATCTCGCGTTCCAGCAACTGCCGCACGGCCGCGCCGGCGCGGCGGCACTCGTCGCGCTTTTCCCGGCTGTCGGCCGGGGTGGAGGCGGAGCCGGGCAGCGTCAGGCCCAACGCTTCGATGGCGCTGGCCATGGTGTTGGCGGTGTACATGCCGCCGCAGGCGCCGGGGCCGGGGCAGGCGTTTCGCACGATCTCCCGCCGGGCCGGCTCGTCCAGCCGTCCGGCGAGGTGCTCGCCGTAAGACTGGAAGGCCGAGACGATGTCGATGGGCGCGCCGCCCGGTCCGGCGTGGCCGGCGCGGATGGTTCCGCCGTAGACCATCAGCGCGGGGCGGTTGAGGCGCGCCATGGCGATGACGGCGCCGGGCATGTTCTTGTCGCAGCCCGGAACCGCCACGGTGGCGTCGTACCAGTGGGCGGCCATCACGGCTTCGATGGAATCGGCGATGATCTCGCGCGAGGGCAGCGAGTAGCCCATGCCCTCGGTTCCCATCGAGATGCCGTCGCTGACGCCGATGGTGTTGAACAGAAGGCCCACCAGGCCCGCGTCGCGCACGCCGCTCTTCACCTCCCGCGCCAGGTCCAGCAGGTGCATGTTGCAGGTGTTGCCCTCGTACCACATGGAGACGATCCCCACCTGGGGCTTGTCCATGTCGCTTACGGTGAGGCCCACGCCGTGGAGCATGGCCTGCGAAGCGCCCTGCGACTTCGGTTGGGTGACGCGCGAACTGAAGCGGTTGAGCATGGGAAGTGGCGGGGGATTCACCCAGCCTCGCCGGCGCGAGGCGGATCGAGCAGCATCCGCGGAATGGAGATCTCCGCCACGACCACGCGGCCGGCGTGGCGCGGCCCGTCACCGGCGAAAAAGCCGAGTTTCGACGCGCCGAACGTCACCGTCACCTCCGCCCGCGCCGCCGCGCCCAGCGGCTGGCCGGTGTTCGCGTCGAGGCCCGACGGAATGTCCACGGCCAGGACACAACCCGCGTGGGCGTTGATGATGGCGATGGTCTCCCGGTAGGGCGACGCCGGCGCGCCTGAAAGGCCGGTGCCGAACAGCGCGTCCAGCGTCACCACCGGCCCGGCCAGCAGATCGCCCAGCGCCGCCGCGGAAACCTCGGCCGGGAAGCGCCGGACCGGCAATTTCATGGCCTGGGCGATGAGCGCGTTGCGGCCGGCGTCGCCGTTCGGGTCGGGCGGGGGGTGGTCGCCCACCAGGACGATCTCCACCTCCCGCCCCCGGTTGAACAGGTGGCGCGCGGCCACGAAGCCGTCGCCCCCGTTGTTGCCCTTGCCGATGAGCGCCACCGCCCGCCGCCAGCCGCGCGCGGTGAGGAGGCGGTCGGCCTCGTCAGCCACGGCGCGGCCGGCGTTCTCCATGAGGATGAGGCCGCTCACGCCGAACTCCTGGATGGCGCGGCGGTCGAGTTCGCGCATTTCTTCACGGGAGCGGGGGCGGGGCGGCATGGGGCGTCAGGGCGGCTCGAAGCGGCGCAGCGCCACCCGCAGGGAGTCGCGCAGGTTCTCCTGGGCGCGCGAGAGCAGCGACTTCACGGCCGGCACGGTGGTGTCGAGGGCGTCGGCGACATCGCCGTACGAGAAGCCGTGGAAGCGGTTGAGCAGCACCGCCGCGCGCTGCTGGGGCGGAAGGCCGTCGACGGCGGCGCGCACGGCGCGGGCCAGTTCATCATCGGCCAACCGGTCGGCTGGCTGGGGCATGCGCGGGTCTTCGGGGTCGAAGGCGCCGGCCTCGTCGTTGTCGCCGGGCGCTCCGGAGGATCGGCGGGCGTCGAGCGAGTGCAGCACGGCTCGCCCCTGGTCGCGGATGTGGTTGAGCGCCGCGTTGGTGGCGACGCGGTAGAGCCAGGTGGTGAAACGCGCCGTCGGACGGTAGGCGCGGCGCGCGCGGTAGACGCGAATGAACACTTCCTGCCCCAGGTCTTCGGCGGCGGCGCGGTCGCCGGTGAACCGGAAGAGAAAGTTGATGACGCCGGCCTCGTGGCGCTGGACCAGGGCCTCGAAGGCGTCCTGGTCTCCATCGCGGACGGCGAGCATCAACTCCGCGTCACGGTCATCCATCGGGGGTGGACACGGGCCGGGCGCGGGTTGGCGAACCAGACCGCGGACGCGGTCGCGCGTGGCGCGCCGCGCCCGGTCAACCCGGGCCGCCGGCGAGCGATTGGATGATGTCTTTGGGGGCCCCGAATTCGGTGAGTTCCACGCCGAGCCGTCCGCCGATCCGCACGGCCTTGCCCGCGCCGATCACCTGGTTGTTCACCACCACCGGCAGCGCCTGCTTGGTCGAGCGGTCCAGGTGGATGGTCTCGCCGGTCTGCAGCGCCAGCACGTCCTTCACCGTCATCGTCTTCTCGGCCACGTTGATCACCACCGGGATCTCCACGTCCAGCGTGCGATTGATGTCGCTCATGGAATTTCAAGGATGGCGTCACACCAGGTAATCGGCGCTGATCCCCCGCTCGCCGCGGACCATCGCGTGAAACTGCCGCCGCTCGGCCTCGTTGCGGTCGGTGGCGATGCGGGCGATGATCGACCACATGCCCGCGTACACCAGCAGCAGCCAGATCGGCGCCAGCACCGCCTGCTTCAGGTCGTTGGCGATGGGAGCGACCAGCAGCACCAGCGTCACCACGAGAAAGCCCAGGAGTTTCATGGTCGGCGCCCGCCACGCCATCATACAGTATAAGCGAGCGCCCGCCCGATGCGAACCGAAAAACCGGTGGGGACCACGGATAGGGATCGGGGGTAGGACCCGAGTCGCCGGTTGTCAATCTTCAAGCGGCCGCGACGTGAGCGCCACCCGCATGCGGTGGGTCGCGCCGGGATCAAGGCGCACGCGCTCCTCGCCCACGTTGGCGGTCTCGACGCAGAGGAAGCGCCGCCACTCGCCCGGTGCCAGGTCGGGAATGGCGGCGGCCTTCGTCTCCCACGGGTTCCAGACCACGGTGGAGAGCGACCCCTGCTTGGCCACGACCAGCGTGCGACCATATCCCGGGTCGTCGAGCGCGCAGTCGCCGGTGTGACCCTGGTAGACGCGATCCGTCTCGGCCGTCAGCGCCAACGCCCCGGCGGTCTCCCGGCGCTGACGCATGGCCTCCGTCTTGTCGAGATAGGCCGCGCCCGAAAGGCCGCGGACGCGCGCCGCCGCCACGTCTGAAACGCGCAGGTAAGTATGTAACGCGGCCTCGTAGGCGACACGCTCCGCGCCGACGTTGCGCACCGCCAACGTCAGCGCCAGCGACGCCGGAGAGCGGGAAGCAGCCGCCCTGGCCACGACCTCGAAACGCGCCTCCAGCGGCGGAGCGCCGAACGCCGCCCCCGCCGACGGCGGCAGGAAGAAGACCACCCGGGCCTGGTGAGCGTCGGCGCGGGCGCTTTCCACCCGCCACTCGCGGAGGCGGGCGTAGCCGTGTTGGGGCCACGCCGGGTTCTCACGGGACGGGCCGAACCACGGAAAACAGATGGGCACGCCGCCGCGCACGGGCCGCCCCGGCTCGAACCGCGCGGCCTCGCTCAGAAAAAGGACGTCCGGTTCGTTCCCGTCCGGCCGCCAGGAGATCACCTGCGCGCCCTGGTGCAGCGCCCGCAGTTCGCCGCCGGCGCCCGCGCCCTCGTTCGTGCCACGGTCGGCGGAAAGGGGAAACGCCCCTCCCGGCCCCTGGGGCCGCGCGCCCCTCTCCCGCGGGGAGAGAACAATGACCTCGGCGACGCGCGCCACGGGGACGGGACGGGGAGTGATACCGTCAGCCACGGCGACACCACACCAGCCGCGAGCGCGCGCGGCGCGATGACCCCTCCCGCCGTCACGCCGGGGAGGTGGCGGTGTCAGCGTCCGCGTCGGCCTCGGCGCCCTCGCCGTCAACGCCGCCGCGGGCGCGCTGTTTCAGTTCCTCGCGTTCGCGGCGCAGTTTCTCGAAGTGCTCGGCCTCGATCTCCGCGGCCAGTTTCTCGCCGCGAAGCATCAGCAACGGCGCGGCGATGAACACGGAGGAGTAGGTGCCCGTGATGAGGCCGACGATCATGCCGAAGCCGAAGCCCTCCATCACCTTGCCGCCCAGCAGGAAGAAGACGAGGACGGTAAGGAACGTGGTGCCGCCGGTGACGACGGTCCGGGAGAGCGTCTCGTTGACGGCCTGGTCGATGACGGTCCGCAGTTCCTGGCGCTCCCGGCCGCGCATGTTCTCGCGGATGCGGTCGAAGACCACGATGGTGTCGTTGATGGAG
>JACQVU010000459.1 GCA_016209585.1 Planctomycetota bacterium | reverse complement strand
CGGCGGGCGGGGTGGGGCGGGCGCATTGCAGTATCCGCGCGGCTTCGCCGTCCGCCGCGCGCCAGACGGCTCCGCCGATGAAGTCCTGCTGACAGACTCCTGGAACCACCGCCTGCTCTACTTCCGCTATTCGGGCAACGAACTGGACATGTACCGCGCCGTGAACGCCGACCAGGGGTCGTTCGAGAAGCCCGACGGCGTCGCCTTCCCGCCCGACGGTGGCGCCTGGGTGGTCTCGCGGCAGCATTCCCGCGTCGTGCGGTTCAATGAACAGGGCAAGCCGGTGGAGCAAGTCGGTTTCTTTCAACCGCGCGGCGCGGAGCGCGCGGCGTCCCGCGCCCGCCTCTTCACCCCCCGCGCGTGGCGGCCCGACGACACTCCCGACACCGGCGTGGGCCTCGCCTACCCCAGCGGGTTGAAGGTCAGCCCCCAGGGCGACCTCTTCGTGGCCGACGAGCCGTCCGCGCGGATTCTGCGGGTGCGCGACGGGCGGTGCCTGTCGCGCATCGAGATCGACGGCGCGCTCTCCGCCATTACCCACTTGGCCGTCACGGCCGAGTTCCTGCTGGTCGCCGACGCGCTGGCGCGCCGCGTTGCCGCCTACACCCACGACGGCCTGCGGCTCGCCGTTCTCTCGTTCGACGCCCCCTGCCACGCCATCCTGCCCGACGGCGCCGACCTGATCGTCATCACGCCGCTCTCCTTCCGACGCTACCGCTTCGGCCTGCTGGAACTCACGGCGGCCGAGGCGGCGGCGCGGGTGCCGGCGGCCGACCTCGACGCCCGCGGCCGCGCCATGCTGCTGCAGCGCGCGCTTCCCCCCGATCTGTTGCGCGACGCCGTGGAGGCCGCGCCTCCGGGCGGCGCCGCGCTGGAAACCCGCCGCATCGTCGCGAAGGAGTCCCTGCGCGGCCACCTGCCCCTGCCCGACCCCGGCCGCTGCTGGGAGAGCGTGACGATGCTCGCCGCCTCCGCCCGTGCCGCGCTCGACGAAGCCGCGGCCACGCTGGAAAAGGCCGTGGTCCCGGTGAAGCCGGCGACCCAATGGCGGATCGAGCCCGACGGCACGGAAAGCGCCGCCGCGTTGTACGCCCAGGTGAAGGGCGCGGCCGAGCGGCTGCGCGATCACTGCGCGGAGGCCATCACCGACTTCGCCACCGCCTCGGCCCTGGCGGCACGCGCGGTGCGCGAAGAACGCCATTTCACCCACGGCGCGCGGCAAAAGGCCATTGACGCCCTCACGTCGGCGGCCTCCGCCGCTCGCGCCCGTTACGACGAGTTCGCGATCTGGGCGGGAGACGAGACCGCCATCGCCCGCTGGCCGGCCATCGCCGACGAACACGCCCGCGCCGAACCCGAAGGCTTCGCCCGCGAGATGGTCGGCGCAGCCGCCTGGCGCATGCTCTTCTCCTGGCTGGAACTCGCCCAGGAAATGTGCGTGGCGCTGCGCCGGCCGATGTCCACCCTGCCTTGGTGGGCGGCGCGGGGCGACATCCTTCCGCCGCCCCTCTCCTGGCTCGACCCCGGCTGCTGCGCCGCTCCCCCCGTCCCGCGCGCCGTGCTGGAGGAGACGGTCGCGGCGCGGCCCACGCCCCTGGCGATTTCCGAAATGTGGAAATTCCACGCGCCGGACCTCGCCAGCCGGGAGGAAGTGCTGGATCGGGTCGTCGCCCTGCGGGATCGCTTCGCCGGCTGCTGCGCGCGCCTCTGGCGCACGGGGCCGTTCCAGGGCGAGAACACGGCCGTCGCCAAACTGGCGCCGTGGCGCCGGATCGCCGGCGTCCTCCGCCGCCTGGCGCATCGCATGGTCTCGGGAGGCGTGGCGCCGCGAGAGGAGACCAGCCGCCGGGCTTTTCTCGCGCGCACCGCGCGCGAGGACCTGCGCCTATTGCTGCCGGCCGCGCCCCGCGCCCAGTCGCCGCGGGAGGCGATCACGGCGGGCTTCTCGCCGCTGGTTCCGCCGACGTTCACCATCGAGCGCGTCATCACCGGCCGTGAACTGGAGGCCGCCGGCGTCGCCCGCCTGCGCGGCCTCCACGGCGCCGCGGACGGCCTCTGGACCAGCACCGCGCCCGACACCAACTACATGGTGAAACTCGACGCGGCCGGGCGCGTCCTTTCGCGGCTGGGGTGGGATGGGCTGAACGCCGCCCCCTTCCAGCAGGGGTTCCCGGGCGGGGCCGACGCGGCCGGGGGGTTTTTGGCGTGGGACCACACGCTCTCGCGCGTGCGCCGCTACGACGCCGCCGGGCGGGTGACGGCCGAGTTCGGCAAGGAGGGCGACAAACCCAGCGAGTTCGAGATGCTGGCCGAGATCATCCCCTGCCCCGACGAGCCGGCCTTCTGGGCCAGTTTTCTGTACATTCCGGCGCTGCGCAAGTACACGCTGGAAGGCGCGCGCCTCGCCGAAGTGCCGCTGCCCTTCCTGCCGCGCGTCCCCGGCACCGAGAACCTGCTGGTCACCCGCGTCGCCGCGGCGCCGGGCGGGGGGTTCTGCATTTCCTCGGTGCTCACCGGCCACCTCTTCCGCGTCGGGGCGGACGGCGCGGTGCTGACGAAAAGCGACCCGACCGACTGGTGCGACGACCCCCGTTCGCTGGCGCTGCCCGGCACGCTGGGCTTCGTAGCGGGCTTCGTCTGGCTCACGCTGCCGGCGCTCGGCCGCGTCACGCTGCTCGACGCCGACCTGCGCCCAGCCGGCGTCATTCCGAACCCCGACGAACTCGGCGACCTGGCCGAACCCATCGCGCTTTGCCCCATGCCCTTTTGCGGGCCGGACCACGTCGCCATCGGCTACGCCAACCTCAACTTCGGCATCAACGCCATCGTCATCGGCCGCCTGGCCTCGGCCGGCGGCGGCGCCGGCGGTGAGGCGGGGTGAGGCGGGGCGGACGTTGGCCGCGCTCACCTTCTCGGAGCCGCGCGCGACGAACGGAACGCCTCAGCCCGCTTGCGGCAGGGGACGGAAGCCAGTAATATCCCCCCTCTCCCTGATGCATGCCGGGAAGCAGGAGGCGCGGGACCATGCCCAAACGCACCAGCAAGAGCGGAAGCGAACTTTTCATCGTCGATAACAGCGATGAGAAGTGGAAGGTACGTGAGTACCTCACCGAGTGGTGCTCCGTGTGTGGCTCGCCGACAAAAAGGCGCCGCCTACTGTGGTGGCCCCCTGCGCGCAACGCCAGTTTCGCCGAGGTGAAGTGGTGACGAAAGAAGCGACGGCCCGAATCAAGATCAACAATCTGCTTGAAGCGGCTGGCTGGCGCTTCTTCGCGGACAGCAACCGCCGCGCCAATGTCCAGCTTGAGCCGAGCGTGACCATCACGACCACAACTCTGGACGCGCTCGGCGACGACTTCGAGAAGACGGAGAGGGGCTTCATCGACTTTCTCCTCCTCAACGAGAAGGGCTTTCCGTTCATCGTTCTGGAGGCCAAGTCCGAAGGCAAAGACCCGCTCGACGGGAAGGAACAGTCCCGGAAGTATGCACGATCCCAGAACTGCCGCCTTGTAATTCTGTCCAACGGCAATCTTCATTATCTATGGGATCTGGAGCGCGGGAATCCCTACGTGATTACCACGTTCCCCACCCCCGGATCGGCGATTCATTACGAGAAGGTGAAGCCCGACGAGACCCGCCTGATCGCCGAGGCTGTCGGGGCGGATTATATCGCACTGACCCAGCGCCCCAACTACTCGTCCGATGCTGGTTGGAAGAACGAATCCGAGCGCCCCGATTACATCAAGTCAAACAAGCTGCGGTTTCTTCGCGGCTATCAGCAGCGGGCCGTCCACGCCGTCCAACGCGCGGTAAAGGATGGGAAGGATCGCTTCCTCTTCGAAATGGCCACCGGCACGGGCAAGACGCTTCTTGCCGCCGCGGTCCTCAAACTGTTTCTTCGCACCAGCAACGCGAGCCGTGTGCTGTTCCTCGTAGATCGCCTCGAACTCGAAGAGCAGGCGCGTAAAAACTTCGTCAACTACCTGAAGAATGACTTCACGACCGTTGTGTATAAGGAGAATCGCGACGACTGGCGCAAGGCGGAAATCGTCGTGAGCACGGTCCAGTCGTTTCTGTTCAACAACAAGTACCAGCAGGTGTTCTCGCCGACCGACTTCGATCTTGTGATCTCCGACGAAGCCCACCGTTCGATCGGCGGCAATGCGCGGGCGGTCTTCGATTACTTCATCGGCTACAAGCTCGGTCTCACCGCCACGCCGCGCGACTTCCTCAAGCACTTCGATCAGTCCAATCCGACGACCGGCGACCCGCGCGAGTTCGAGCGTCGGCTGCTGCTGGACACCTACCGCACCTTCGGCTGCGAAAACAGCCAGCCCACGTTCCGCTACTCCCTCGTTGACGGCGTGAATGATCACGAGGGGCCGTTCCTGGTCAATCCCGTTGTCGTCGATGCGCGGACGGCCGTGACCACCCAATTGCTGTCCGATGACGGTTTCGTCGTCAACTTCACAGATGAAACCGGCGAGGACCGCGAGGAAGCGTTCAAGCAGACCCAGTTCGAGAAGCGCTTCTTTGCCGGGGCGACAAACGCAGTCTTCTGCAAGACCTTCCTCGAGAACGCGCTGCGCGATCCGGTCAGCGGCGAGATCGGAAAGTCCATTATCTTCTGCGTCAGCCAGAACCACGCGGCCAGGATCACCACGATTCTCAACGAGATGGCCTTCGTGATGTACCCCGGCAAATATCAGTCGGACTTCGCCGTCCAAGTCACGTCCCGGCTCGGCTCGATTTCGCAGCAGCACGCCATCAACTTCGCGAACAACAACCTGCTCGGCTCGGCCAACTTCATCGACACCAACCGCACCAGCAAAGCCCGCGTCTGCGTCACCGTCGGCATGATGAACACCGGCTACGACTGCGAGGACATCCTCAATCTGGCGCTGATGCGCCCGATCTTCTCCCCGACCGACTTCGTCCAGATGAAGGGACGCGGCACGCGCCTGTATGACTTCCGCGAACAGATCTTTGACCAGAACCTCAAAGCCTCCGTCAACGAACCTCTGAAGAAGAATTTCAAGCTCTTCGACTTCTTCGCGAACTGCCAGTATTTTGAGGAAGAATTCAACTACGACGAGGTCATCAAGATGCCGCCGCCTTCGGGCGCCGGCGAGGATGCAGGAGGCCAGACCGGCGGCGGACCGCAGAAGATCAGCGGGGCCTACGAGCACCTCGGCGCCGACATCATCGCTTCCATGAAGCAACAGGCGATCGGCCCGCAGGGCATGAAGATCGACCGCATGCTCTTCCAGAAGTTCGAGGAAACGGTCAAGGCCGACGAGAAGATCGCCGCCGCCGTGAACGAAGGCAAGTGGGACGAGGTCATCGGCTACGTCAACCGGGAAGTCTTCGACAAGCCCCAAGAGTATTACACGCTCGATAAACTGCGCCGCGCCGCCGCCGTCGATCGGCGCATCACGCTCCGCGAAATCCTCCACAAGGTCTTCGGCCTGATCCCCGGCTTCAAGAGCAAGAACGACCTCCTGGAAGAGGAGTTCGCCAAGTTCGTCGCCGACTACAAGCCCGCCGAGGCCGACGCCATTCCCGCCATCAAGAACTACTTCAAGGCGTACATCACCAGCGACCAGGTGCGGCACATCATCGACAGCAGGCAGTACACCGACCTTGCCACCAACCCCGCCTTCTCCATGAAGGACTTCGAGGCCGTCCCCGAGAAGTACCGCGCCATGATCCCGGAATACGTCAAGGACTACGTTTCCTTGAACCAGTTCGCCGCATGAGAATCGCCGATTGTCGATTGCTGAAGATCGACCTCGTAACGCCTCTTCGTCGGAAAGCCGAAGAGTTGACAGCCAT
>JACQVU010000469.1 GCA_016209585.1 Planctomycetota bacterium | reverse complement strand
GAGTGATGGTTATCCCTGATCCGCGAGGCCATCGAGTTTCACATCGAGGGCCTCAAACAGGACGGGCTCCCCGTTCCGCCACCCGATTCCGAAGGGGAGGTAGTCGAGGTCGGGGCTGCGTGACTTCACAACGCTCGGGATGACTGATAGTGGAGAGTGGAAGCGTTCGAGAGCGGCAACGGTTCAGCGGCCCGACTCGGGCGTCGGCGCGGCGGGAACCGCCTTGCGGTCGGCGTCGGCGTCGGCGCCACCGCCCGTCGGCGAGGGCGCGGCCTCATCCCCCTCGGCGACGAACACGGCCCGCCCGCGCGGCGATTCCTCGCGCTGAATGCGGTCCAGCGCCTGGCGCTGATCGGGAGTGAGCAGTTGCGCCAGTTCCTCGCCAGCCTGGGCGCGCGCGGCGTCCAGGTCTCGCTGGATCGCGTCGCGGTCACGCCCCTGGGCCGCGCCGGGCGCGGCGTTGTCTGGCGGGAGAGGCGGCAGGAACGGCGGGGCTTCTGACATGTCCCCGGCGAAGGCGATCATCCCGCCACCGGCGCGCATCATCTCCTGGTAGAGAGATTGCAGGCGCTCGTCGCGCCGGTCGAGCACGTCGCGCGCCCGTTGCGCGGTGGCGGGGGTCACGAAGGCCTCCTCGACGAGGCGTTGCATCACCCGGTCGCGCCGTTTGGCCTGCTCGGCGGCCATCTGTTCGCGCATCCGCGCGAAATCCTGCTGCATGCGCTCGCGACGCTTCCGGTCGCGCTCCCGCAACACTTCCTCCACCTTCTCGCCCACGGCGTCGGTGGCGGGCGCGGCGGGCGTGGCCTCTTTCGCAACGGCGTCGGCCGCGCCGGAAGGCTCAGGCGCGGCCTCCTCCGCGCGCGGCGTGTTGTTGAGACGGTTCCCCGCGTCGGGTTCGGCGCGGGCGGCGTCCACGGCCGCGCGTTCGGCCTTGGCGCGTTCAGCCTCCGCGCGCCAGCGATCGAACTCGGCGCGCAGGCGGGCGACCTCTTCTTCCAGCGCCGCCTGGCTCCGCGCTGGCGCCCGTGGCGCCGGGGGGACTTCCCGCGCCCCCGCGTCCGCGACGCCGCGCACCGCCTCCGGCGCCAGGACCAGCACGAGAGAGAGCGCCAGCGCCGTCAGCGAACAGAGTGTCGCCAGGCCGAGCCAGAGTGTTTTCATCGCGAGCACCTGTCGCCCGTGGCCGCCGACTCGTCCCCCGACGTCAGCCGGGCGCCGGAAGAACCGTGGAGGAGAGGAGACGTACGCGGGCCTTTTCCTCTCTACTCTACGCGGCAGTGGAAGGAGTGTGAGCGCCGGAGCGCCACGGCTCCGGCGCGACCGCTGTGGCGTCTCGGTCAGTCAATGGCGCGACAGGCTCGTTCTCGCTCGCCTCCCTGAATGTCAACATGCCGGTAGAATCGAAAACTCGATAAAGAGGGGTATTCGGTCCGGATCTTGCGGTCACTGGAACTGAGGCCAGGACCAATGACGAAAGCCGAGAAACACGAAATGCCCCGCCTCCTGGCGCTCTCCTGGTGTCCGCTCTGGCCGCTGAGGGGCGGCGCGGCGGCGCGTGGCCACGCGCTCCTTTCGCGCCTGGCGGCGCGCGGGTGGCGGGTCTGGCTCGTCGCGCCGGCGCCGCTCCCGCCGGGGCTCGATGGACCGGCCGGCCCAAGCCCGCGGGCGCGGCAGTGGGCGGGTATGCGCGGCCAACGTTGGCGCCGGTTCCTTCCCAACCCCGATGTCCTGAGCGCCTTCCGCCCCGCCCCGCGTCGCCGGGCGGTGGCTGTGGGGCGCGGCTTTCGGCCGGACGCGGTGCTCGCCCTGGGAGTCTGGTCGTGCGGCCACGCGCGGGCCGCCGCGGCGGCGGCTGGTGGCGCGCCGCTGTTCCTGGACCTCAGCCACGTGGAGGCGGCCACCATCCGGGAGAGTCGTGGCCGCGGAGTCGCGGCGCGGGTGGCGGCGGCCATCGTTCGGACCATTGAGCGGCGCGCGCTGGCGGCGACGACCGCCGCGTTCGTCGTTTCGGAGGAAGACCGCGCGCGGCTGGCGGCTCTCTATCCCGAATCAGCGGCCAAGGCGCGCGTGCTGCCCAACGGCGTCGATCTTCCACGGGAGGTCGAAGTTGACGCGCCGCGCGCCGACCCCGCGCCGTTCCGCGTGCTGTTCGTCGGTAGAATGTCCTACTCCCCCAACCGGGAGGCGGCGGAGTTCCTCGCGCGCCGCGTGGCGCCGATCTGGACGGGTGGTGAGATCGCCATGGCCGGCGAAGCGCCGCCGGCGGGGGTGGCGGCGAGCGTTCGCGTGCGGCTCCTCGGCGCGCCCGATTCGCTCGCCGAACACTACGCCCGCGCCAGCGCCGTCTGCGCGCCCATCTTCACCGGAACCGGCACGCGGCTCAAAGTGCTGGAAGCCGCCGCCCACCGCCGCCCGATCGTGGCGACGCCCCGCGCGGTCGAGGGGTTGGGCTTCGAGCCGGGCGTCCACTACCTGCCGGCCTGGACCGCGCCAGCCTTCGCGGCGGCGTTTGAGCGCCTGCGCCATGATCCGGTATTAGCGAACTCGCTTGCTCGAAATGCGCGGATGTTGGTTGAAACGCTCACATGGGACCGTATCGGCGCACAGGCGGACGCGACGCTCCGCGCGGTCGTTCGCTTGTTCGATTGACATGCCTCGCACCCGCGCTCGAAGCGGAGGTTCCCCGCGCGGAGGCGTGGCGCTATAATCGTGGCAGGTGTGTCCAACGTCGTCACGGTTCATGCCCCGTCCCGCGGCGAGGCGGGACTCGCCTTTTCGGCGCCTGGCCCCATGTCCGCGTCCTCGACCGCTAACCTGGAACGACCGGCGCACGACGCGGTGGCGCACGACGTCACGCTGAACAACCTCGTGCGCCTCGGCTTGGCGTGCAACGAGCGGTGCTGGTTCTGTAACGTCCCGCCGGGATCGCCGGGCGAAGAGAACTTCGTGCCGGCCGAGCGCGTCCGCGAGGAACTCGCCCGCCTGGGCCGCGCCGGCGTCCGGGAGGTCTCGCTCAGCGGCGGTGAACCCACGCTGCGCCCCGACTTGCCCGCGCTCGTCGCCGCCGCGCGAGCGGCTGGCATTCCGGGCGTCCAAATCCAGACGAACGGTCTGGCGCTGACGCCCGAGAGTATCGCGGCGCTGAAGAACGCGGGGTTGACCAGCGTCTTCTTCGCGCTGCACTCCCACCGGCCGGAGGTGCACGACGCGCTCACCGAAGTGCCCGGCTCGTGGGCGCGCACCGTCGCGGCCATGGAGGCCGCCGGCGACGCCGGGTTGCAGGTGCAGGCCAACATCGTGCTGGTGCCGGAGAACGTGCGCGATCTGCCCGAGTTCGTGCGCTTCGTTCGCGCCCGCTTCCCGGCGCTGGTCTGCCTGTCGGTGGCGATCGTGCAGCCGCACGGCCGCGCGCGCGAACACCCGGACCGGCTGCTCTCCCCCGTGGACGCGGCGGAACCTTTCCGCCTGGCCCGTCGGGAGGCCGAGCGGGTCGGGCTGGCGCTCGACAACCACTACTGCTCGCTGCCGCTCTGCTGCCTGGACCGCGAGGGGGCGCGGGAGGCGATGGAGTTCCGCGAGAACCGCCGCCTGCGGGCGCTGCCGGGCCGGTTGGCGGCGCACCCCCGCATCGCGGCGATCTTCCAGGACAAGACCCACGGGGCCCCCTGCCGGGAGTGCGTCACCCGGACGTTCTGCAACGGCCTCTGGCGCGAGTACGGGGCCGACGCGGTGTGGACCCGCGTTGAACCCGGCCTGCGCGCCGTCTGGCTCTGGAACCTGCCGGCCGAGGGCGACGGCGGCGAATGCGCCGGCCCCGCCCCCTGGGGAGAACTGGGCGTCTGCGTCGTGCCCGTGGCCGCCGGGTGCAACAACGGCTGCGGTTTCTGCGCGGATCGCCAACTCTCGTTCCTCACCGACGCCGGCGCGATGCGCGCGCTGCTGGCGCGCGGGCGCGATCTGGGATGCGAACAGGCCCTCTTCACCGGCGCCGAGCCGACGCTGCTGCCGGACTTGCCGGACCTGGTGGCCCACGCGCGCGACTTGGGGTACCTGGCCATCCACCTCGCCACCAACGCCCGCATGCTCGCCTCCCGCGACTACGCCCAGCGACTGGTGGAAGCCGGCGTCACCGGCGTCCAGGCGCTGCTGCTGGCGCCGCGGGAGGAGGCGCACGACCGCCTCGCGCGGTGCGCCGGCGCGTGGCGGCAGGCCGTGTCCGGCGTCAAGAACCTGGTCCGCTGCGCCGCCGCGGAGCGCCAGCCGCGGGCGGTGGTGGTGGTGGTGGGCGCGCCGGCGCTGGAAGCCAATTACCGAACGTTTCCGGGCCTGGCGCAACTGGCCGCCCACCTGGGCGCGGCGGCCCTGTTCGTGGTGGCGCCCCGCGCGCCGGCCCGCGTGCCGCAGAACGCCGGCGCGCTGCTCACCGCGCTGGAGCGGTGCGGCGAGGCTGCCTGGGCCACGGGGGTGCGCTTCCACACCGCGGGCTTCGAGCGACGCGGCGACCGCCACGACGCCCGGCGGTACGAGGGCGTCCGCCCCCGGTTCCGGGTGGTCACGGCCTCCCCGTCGCCCATACAATCGTGACATGCGCAGTTTTCTCCCTATCGGCCTCCTGGTGGCGGCCGCGTCGGCGTCGGCCGCCAACGCGGAGGAACGGACCCAGCATTTCGACCAAGACCCGGCCTGGGAGGGCCGCAACAACCGCGCCGCCGCGACGGCGGAGCCGCGCCGGGTGGTCCAGGACTTCGGCTTCAGCCCCACCAACCACGCCGGGGGCAAAGCGGCCGGGGAGATGGGCGGCACGATCACGCCCGACGCCGAGCCGGCCTGGTACGCGCGGAAGATCACCCCGAAGTCGCTGGCGGACCCCCTCAGCGCCTCCGGCGTCTTCGCCTCACCCGGCGACCCCTTCCATGTGCTCCTGGGCTTCTTCAACGCCGACACGTTGAACGAGTGGCGCACGCCCAACACCATTGCCCTCCGCCTCTCCGGCCGCGGCGACGTGGTGTTCGCGTGGCTCGAATACGGCACCTCCCGCTGGCGGGCGGGGGCGGACAGCCCGAAGTCTTTTCCGACGGTGAAAGACGAAGCCACGGGCCGGTCGGGCCTCAAGGGGTTCGCGGCGAAGGGGGTCTCGCACCGCTGGTCGCTACGCTACGACCCGGAGGCGAACGAGGGGCGCGGGGCGCTCTTCGCCTCCATCGACGACGCTACGGCGGTCTGTCACCTGGAGGCCGGCCACAAGAGCGACGGCGCGACGTTCAACCACTTCGGCCTGATGACGGTGATGAAGAGCGCCGACAGCAGCGGCACGCTCTGGCTCGACGACGTGACGGTGAACGGGGAGCCGGAGGAGTTCGCCAAGGATCCCGGTTGGGAGGGCTTCCAGAACCGCCGCACCCACGCCTGTGCCAACGTGCGTCCGCGGGGCGACTTCGGCTTCAGCCCCACCCGGCACGCGGGCGGGCAGGCCGCCGGGGAACTGGGCGGGGTCATCTTCCGCGGCGACATCCGGTACCCGGAACGCATGGCCTGCTACGGCGACCGGATTGAGACGCTCTCGCTCGCCAAGCCGCTGCGGGCGTCGGGCAAGGTGGCGCTGCGGCGCGGCGTGTCTGACAGCGGGGTGCTGCTGGGCTTCTATAACTCGAAGGCGAGCCTCGCCACCACCGACTCCCAGGCCAGCGGCGTGCCGAAACACTTCCTGGGCGTGCAGATCGAAGGCCCCAGCGCCGAAGGGTTCTTCCTCTATCCGCTCTACCGCGTGGAAAGCGGCGACCAGGGGGTGGCTGACCCGCGGACCGGCGGGCGCATTCTTCCCGACGGCGCGCCGCACGACTTCGCGCTGGCCTATGATCCGGCAGGCGCGGAGAGCAAGGGACGCATACTTGTCACCGTGGACAAGCAGGAGGTGACGCTGGAGATCGCGGCCGACCACCGGCGCTCCGGCGCGGCCTTCGACCGCTTCGGCGTGGTGACCACCTGGATCGACGGCAACGCGCAGCACGTCTTCTTTGACGACCTCACCTACACCTGTCGTCAGGAGTGACGCGCCGGGCGCGCCGCGCCGGGAGGGACCGGAACCGCGATGAACGCCAAGATAGGCATTCTGGAGCCGGGCGGCGCCGTCTCGTTCGTGGTGGCGCTCACGCAGAGCGTCACCACCATCGGCCGCGGCGAGAACTGCGACCTGATCCTCAACGCGCCCGGCGTCTCGCGCGTGCACGCCCGCATCGACCGCACCGGAGAGGTCTTCACCTTGATCGACCTCGACAGCAAGAACGGCCTGGCCGTGAACGGCGTGCGGGTCACGCGCGTGCCGCTTCGGACCGGCGACCTGATCGTCGTCGGCCCGGTGCGCCTCACCTTCCGCATCGACGACGCGCCGGCGGACTTGCCCGCCGAGCCGCCCGTCGCGCCCGCGCCGGCCGCCGACGGCGAGCGGACCCGCCTGGTGGCGCTCGCCGACCCGACCGACTTCGCCACCCCGCCGGTCGCGCCCGCCCCCACCGCGAGGAATCCCGATACGGCGGAGCCGGAGGAGGTCGTCTCGCGCATGGAGATCGCCGTGCCCGAACCGGACGAGGTCGCCGCGCGCATGGAGATCGCGTTGCCCGAGCCGGAAGAGGTCGCCGCGCGCATGGAGATCGCCGTGCCCGAACCAGCGCCGGCTGACTCGCCCGCCGAGGAGATCGTGCCGCCGCCACCCGCGCCGGATCCGCGGACGCACCCGGACGCCGCGCCACCCCCACCCCTGGCCCCCGCGGCGGACGCCCTCACGGGCGCACTACAAACGCCGGCGGACGCCCTCACGGGCGCACTACGAACGCCGGCGGACGACCCCGTCGCCGCCGCCTGGCCCGAACGGCGCAACCCCTCGTCGATGGAGCGCGCGCTGCACCGCGAGCCGGCCGTCACTTCGTCGGGCCGGTTGCGCTCGCCCGTGGACGTTCCGCCCGCGCCCGAAAGCGATCCCGCCGTCGCCGCGCCGCCGGCGGCCGCGCCCTGGTGGGGAACCGCCGCGCCGGAATTCTCTCCCGCGCCTGGCCCGGCGGCGACGTCCGGCGAGCCGGCGGTTCCCCCGCTGCGCGCGCAACTTCGCGCCGCCTTGGTGGCCGCCGGGGCGCTGGTGGCCGCGTGGGTGCTGTTCATGCTGGTCTACCTGGCCGTGGTGTTCGGCGGGGAGTGAAGGGGGGCCCTGGGGGTTGCCGCCCCGCGCCTGGGAGTGACTCGAAGTCTCCCGATTCTCGTTGTCATTCTTGTCACGAAATAGTACTTGTTGCTTGATCCTCCAGAGATGTCGAGGTGAGCCGCTTGCCGTCGAACCACAACGTCGTTTGTCCGAAGTGCGGCGCTGGACTCCGCGTGGGCACGGCTCGCGAAGGCGCCAAGGTTCGCTGCGCCTGCGGGGCGGTGTTCCCTCTCCCCCCTTTCCAGGCGGAACCGCCGGTGGCCCGGGAGCAGCCGCCTCACGTTCCGTGCGAGAAGGCTGAGTCTGCTCCGCGCGGTCGCTCAAGTGAGCGGCCCCAACATCGCGCCATCGCCGGCGCGGAGAAGAGGCGCCAGAAGGGAGACACGCTTCGCGGCGCCACCGGCCGCGAAACAGCAACGGCACGATCCCGCTGGGCGTCGGTGCTGTCTCGTATCTTGGGCGGAGCGCGCGCTGCCTTCCGGTCGCCTCGCAAGTGGGTTCAGACCGGCGTGTCCGGGTCGGCGGTGGTGTTTCTGGTTGTCTTCGCCCGTTGGCTCGTGGGTACGCCGGCGGTTGAAGTAGCGGCCACCCCGTTTTCTCAGGAAAGCGCCGGACTCCGCAGCCAGGCGAGTCTCAAGTGGCACCGTGAGCACTTGGTGGGAGGCTACGATCGAGTGGGGAGCAGGGATCCGCGCTGGGATGAGTCCGCGCGCCACGCCATCGATCTGGGCGCGCGGTACCTGGCGGGGGAGCCGGAGTACGTTGACGCGACGGAAGTATTCGAAGCCTGCAAGCGGGCTCGGGCGCTCGGTTGCGCCGACCCGGTCGTGGAGTTTCTCCACGCCTATTGTTTTCGCGAAACGTCCACCGAACGGAAGACTTGGGACAGGTTGCTCCGGACCTCTGCGGCGCAGATTCTCGGTTCCAGGTACTCCGCGGGCGTGAAATGCGTCGTGCTCATCGACGTCGCGGCGATGTTCGCGTTGCCGTGGCGAATCGCGGAGGGGGCCGCGGATCCCGTGTTCCTTGGGACGCTTCTCGACGGCGTTCTCGGTTGGCTTCCCGAGATGTGCGCGGATGAAAGCGTGTCGAACGACATGGTGATTCTCGTCGCCGCGCAGGTGGTCCAGTACTACCCGATGGCGGGCTTCCCGCGTGAACAGGGGAAAGACCGCGTGATCCCCATCCTGGAGGCCGCGCGTCCGGGCGCTGTCGCTGCACCAAGCGTCGAGGGGACGTTCTGGGTGAACTTCGCGTGGGACGCGCGTGGAAGCGGGTACGCGAACACCGTCACGGCGGCCGGATGGGCCGGCTTTCATGAGCGGTTGCTTCGTGCCGAGGAAGTCCTGAATCGCGCCTGGGAGATGGATCCCTCCTCCGCGAACGCGCCCTACCAGATGATCTCCGTGGCGATGGGGCTGGGGTGGTCGGCGGAGAAGATGGACGTCTGGTTCCAGCGCGCGATGAGCGCCGATGGGGATCACTACCATGCGTGCGGATCGAAGATGCTGTTCCTGCACCCCAAGTGGGGCGGTTCCTTCGACGCCATGCTGGCTTTTGGGCGCGCCTGCCTGGATTCGGGGTCGTGGCAGGTCAAGATTCGGTTGATGATCGTCGACGCCCACATTGAAATCCGCAAGGGGCGCGGCATGACGCCGCAGGAATACTGGTCGCAACCGCAAGCGTGGAAAGACGTTCAGTCGGCGTTCGTGCCGTTCCTCGATCGGTTCCCAAACGCGAAGACCTGGCGAACCCAGTATGCCATGCTCGCGTGCGACGCGGGCGAATGGGCGATCGCCCGCGAGCAGTTCAATCTGATCGGAGACTCCTACTGCGAAGCCTTCTTCAACACGCGCGAAAAGTACGAAAAGTACCGGCGACAGGCGGAGAACGGCCGCCGGTGATCAGAGACCCAAGACGAAGAAGCGACGCCGCCGCCAAGAGCGGATCGAGGCGAAGCGGTAGGAGGGAAGATCGAGTTCGGGGGAGGATCCCCGGCGGGCGCGGCGGCGTGGCGAGCGGCCGGTCGCCGCCGCTCCCGGCGCTTGTTTCGCGCGGTGGCTCGAACATCGGCCATCCGCCCGCGCGCTCCGCGGCCGTTGGCTTGGCGGTTGGCGTGTGGTAGTGTGAATCCGGCTCAGCGGTCTCCCCCCGTGTTCGGCGGTCTGCCCCGTCGGCGCGGATGGGCCGCGGGGGGTGGGCGCATCGCGAAACAGCCCGTCGGTAAAATCCTGTCGGGCTGGAAAGGCGCGTATGGAGTCTGATCTGGTCCGGATGGACCTGGTGCGCATCGTCATCTCCGAGGAGTCGGACCAGCAGGTGATCGTGCTGGCGGAGAGCGACGGCAAGCGCCGGGCGCTGCCCATCGTCATCGGCATCTTCGAGGCCGCGGCCATCGACCGCAAGGTGAAGAACATCCGCGCCCCGCGGCCCATGACGCACGATCTGATCATAAACGTCATCGCCGGCCTGGGCGGGCGGCTCGCCAGCGTGGTGATCAACGAGTTGAAACGCGGCACCTTCTTCGCGCGCCTCCTGGTGGAGCGCGCCGGCGAGATCGTGGAGATCGACTCGCGCCCCTCCGACGCCATCGCCCTCTCCGTGCAGGAGAGCGTTCCCATTTTCGCCGCCCGCTCCGTCCTCGACGAGGCCGCGGTCGGGTAGCCCGGATTTCTCACCGCAAAGTTTTTGCGCGAGAGAACGCGGAGAAAAACGACTTGGCGGAGTGCCGCGGGGACGGGGGGAGGAAAGGCTAAAGGCGGAAGGCTAAGACGAGGAACCGCGTGTTGCCAACTTCAGCCGTGTTCCGCCGCGGCGCGCGCGGCGCCGCCCGCGCCCGGGCGCCGGCCCAAGGGGTCGCGCTCGGCCGGGGCGGGCGTTTTCCGGCGCGGGTATTGGCGTTCCTTTTGCTGACCGTGGCGCTGTTCCTGGCCGCGCCGACGGCGCGGGCGGAGCCGGCGCGCCCCTACCTGCTGGGTCTCGGCGTGCGGTACTGGGCGCCCACCGACAGCGGCGCGGCGCTGGGGCGCGGCGCCGGCGTTCCCGGATCCCGGCTGAGTTTCGACCGCGACCTCAACATGGAAGACCGCGCCCGCGCGCTGGAGTTCACGCTGGACTACCGGCCTTCCGTGATCTCCGAGATCGAACTGTCGTACTTCTCGCTGGGGCTTTCCGGCGCCGGCCTGCTGCCCCGGCCCCTGCACTTCGAGGGCGTGACCTTCCCCGCCGGCGACCTGGCTGACAGCGACCTCGACTTCTCGCTCGCCCGGCTCTCCTACTTCCACGGCCTCCCGCTGGACAAGGCCGACGCCGGCGTCATCGTCGGGGTCTCAATGGCCGACGCGAGTTTTGATCTCACCAGCCTCTCCGGCGGCGTGGGCGGCATCTCGCTGGGTTGGCGCGCGCCGGTGCTGGGAGCGGCGATGTCCATCCCGTTCGGCCTGGCCGGCCTGCCGCTGCGGCTGTCGTTCTCCTTCCTGGCGCATCTGCCGGCGCTGTTGGCGCAGCGGGGCTTGGGAGTGGAGTTGCACGCGGCCGTGGAGTGGCGCTTCTGGGACAAGTTCGGGGTGGAGGCCGGCGTGAAATACCTGAACGTGGAGATGGAGTCGCGCCGTTCCGGTTCACTCCAGCAGATCGACGCCACTTTCTTCGGCCCTTATGCGGCATTGCGGTTACGGTTCTGACGGCCGCGCGGGCGACGGGTCGCCGACCTCCAGGCCTCCATCGCCTTCTTGACAATGAATCATGCCCGCCCTGTAATGGCCTTTTGCAGCCCGTCGTGGGCTTCGCGGCTGGGCTGCGGGGTTTTCCCGCCCCGCCGGCCGCGGGGGCGATCCGGTCGATCCGAGAGCGGGAGGAGGCCAGGCCATGGACTTCGTCTACGTGATTCCGTGCGAGCATTGCGACACGATGGTGAAAGTCACCACCAAGGCCGCGCCCCGCACCCGCTTCGACGTGCGTTGCCCGAAGTGTCGCAACATGACACTCTTCGACCCCAAGCAGGCCCGCCGGCCCGACGAGATCCAGGGCCAGCCGCTGGTCATCGTGCCCTCGACCGCCGACGTCGTGGCCGGCGGCAACGGCGACGGCGCCGCCCTGGCTGGGGCGGGGGGCGAGGCCGCGCCAGCCCACGCTCCCGCGGCGTCGCCCTGGCCCACCGAAGCGCCGGAGAGCGACGCCTCCCACCAGGCCGCCGAGCACCTGCACGCGCGCGACAAGACCGAGCCGATGGCCCCGCCGCCGCTCCCCGCGTCGGAGTCAGCGGAGCCGGCCGCGCCGGTCGCCGCGTCGGATCCACCCGCGTCGCCGCCGCCCACGCCGGCCCCGCCTTCCCTCCCGCCGGCGGAGGGCGAGGCGCCCGAATCGCTGAAACCCACCGAGCGCTGGCCGCGGTTCGAGGACGCGCCCACCGAGCGCGTGCGGCCGCTCTCCGACCGGGTGGCGCCGCCCTTCGCCGCGGCCGGCGTGACCGGGTTCCATCTGGCCAGCCTGCCGCGCTGGGCCAAGGCGGCCACGGGCGGCGCGCTGGTGGTTCTTCTTGGCGGCCTTTCCTGGGGCTACCTGGCCAATCGCGACCTGCGTTCGCAGGGCGAGGCCAACAGCGGGCGCATCGCGGAGATCGAGTACCGCCTGGGTCTTTCGGGCGGCGCGGGGTCCACGGCCAAGGTCTCGTTGATCGAGGACGTCGCCGGTGGAGCCGACTTGGCCAACGACGTGGCCGTGATGAAGCAGCAGGTGGCCGCGCTCGCGGCGGGCGGCGGCGCGTCGGCGGCCGGGCCGGCCGGCGCGCGGTGGGCCACGACCGACGAGTTGGACGCCCTGACCACCGTCATCAATAAGACCCGTCGCGGAGCCGAAGCCACCGACCGCCGCGTCGACGAGGCGCTCGCGCCGCTGCGCGCCGGGGCCGACCAGACGGCGCGGGAGATCGCGTTCCTCAAGTCTCGGCTGGGCGAGGCTCAACCGGCCTCGGCCGGCGCGGCGCTCGAGGCGCGCGTGGCGGCCATCGAAACCACCGTCACCACGGCGGTCAAGGAGATCGCCGCGTTCCAGACGCAGATGGAGTCCCGTATCGACGCCGTCGACAAGGCCGCCGCCGCGCTGCGCCCCGTGGCTGGAAAGGTCGAGGAACTTGAAACCCGGCTGGCGGCGGCCGACACCGCGCTCGCCGGCGCGCGCGAGGCCACGGCCGCGCTGGCCACCGCGCAGAAGGGTGAGTCGACCCGGCTGGAGGCGCTCATCGCCGGGCGCATCGACGAGTTCCGGGCGGCTGGCAGCGCCCAGGCCGTGGACCTCGCCAAAGACGCCTTCCGCCTGCGCGAAGACCTGGCGGCGGAGGGCCGGCGCCAGCAGGGGCAACTGGCCGACTGGGTGGAGGCCAAGCAGAAGACGCTGCTGGACGCCGTCGCCCTCATGGAGAGCCGGCTGAACGACGAAAGCACCCGCTCGAAGGGGGAGTTCGCCGCGCTGCGGGAGAGCGCGGAGCAGCGCGAGACGGCGCTGCGGCAAAGCACCGTCGCGGCGCTCACCAAGGTGCGGGAGTTCGCCTCCGCCATCCGCGACGACGCCGCGCGGCGCGAGGAGGCCATCGAGCAGAGCGCCGCCAGCCTGCGCGCCGCCCTCGAGACTGGAGATCGCGACTTGGCCGGGAAACTCGCCGCGCTCGACCAGCGCGACGCGGCCTCGGCGGCAGCCTCTTCCCGGCAGGAAGAGGAGTTGGCCAGGATGATTCACGTCCTCGGTGAGCGCGAGGCTGCCAACGCCACGGCGGCCGCGACGGTGCGAGAGGCGCTGGCCGCCAGCGTGAAGGAGAACGACACCGCGATCCGAGACGCGCTGGACAAGGCCGCGGCGCGGGAGTCCGCCGCCCGGACCGCGCTGGGCGACCGCCTGACGCAGACCGAAACCGCGCTCCGCGCCGCGATTGAAACCGGCGACGCGGCCCTGGCGCGACAGGCCGACAAGTCCGCCTCGATTCTCCAGGAGGCTGACGCCAACCTCGCCGCCCGCGTCGATGCCCTGCTCGCCCGCGTTGACGGCGCGGCCGCCGACCTGGCCACGCGCATCGACGTGACCGCGAAGGCGCTGGCTGACCACGCCCTCTCGGAGACGAAGGAACGCCAAACCCTGGCCACCCAGGTCGCGGCGCTGGGAAAAGAGGTCGCAGACAACCTCGCCGCCGTCTCCGACGAACTGGACAGTGCTGAGAAGGCGGCGACCAAGACGCTGGCCGATCACGCGGAGTTGGAGGCGAAGGAGCGACAGGCGCTCGCGGAAAGCGAGAAGACGGCGCGGGAGAAGATCGCCGCCGACGAGGCCGCCGCCCGCCAGGCGCTGGCGGAGAAGAGCGCGGCGGAGATCGCCGCGCTCGACGCGAAGATGGTCGCGGCTGACGCGGCGTTCACCACCCGCGCGGAGGCGGCGGCCAAGGCGCTGGCTGACCACGCCCTCTCGGAGACGAAGGAGCGGCAAACGCTCGCCGCGAGCGAACAGGCGGCGCGGGAGAAAGTCGCGGCCAACGAG
>JACQVU010000457.1 GCA_016209585.1 Planctomycetota bacterium | reverse complement strand
GTTCTACCGGCTGGCGCGGGGCGCGGGGCGAGGGGCGGGGGACGCGGGGAGCGGGGAGCGGGACGAGAAGATCGCGCGGGAGGCGACCGAGGGGTTGATCGCGGCGCTGGCGCGGCTCGCCGACGCGCGCGCCGCGCGCGGGGAGACGCTGGAAGCGGTGGCCGCGCTGCGGGAGTCGCTGGACCTGCGCGACGAGCCGGCGACGCGCGCGCGGCTGGGGGCGCTCCAGCGGGGCAGGCTGTACGCCGAGATGGAGCGCGCCGCCTCGGCGCCGGACCCGGCCGCGTTCGAGAAGGCGGCGGCGCAGGCGCTCTTTCTCGCTCCATCGGACGAGGAGCGCGCCCACGGCGAGTTGCTGCGGGCGCGCATGGAACTCGCGTCGGGCCGCCCCGCACAGGCGCGGGCGCGGCTGGCCGCGCTGCTGGAGAAGGGGCCGAGGGGCGAGGTCTTCCGGCTGACGGCGGAATGTCATATCGCCGAGGGATCGCTCGCCGACGCCGCGGCCGCCTGTCGCGCCGGGCTGGCCGAGGCCGACCAGTCGTTCGCGCCCCTGGTCCTGCTCTTCGACCGGCTTCATCGCCAACTGGGCGCGCCGCCGGGGGCGGAGGTTCTCACGCGCGACGTGGGCTGGCGGCTGTTCGCCTCCGACGGCTTCAACGAAGCGCCGTTCGACGAGGCCGCGCGCCCCTCGCCGCGTCGGGTCTTTCTGGCCGACGGGGCGGGCGTCGATCTCACGCTGGCGGGGCTGGACGCCGCCGCCGGCCGAATCGAGGCGATCGAGGCGCGGCCGCTCGGTGCGCCGGGGCGGACCGCGGGGCCGGCCCGCCTTCCCCCGGACGCCGTGATCCCGGTGGGGAAGGGGTGCTTGCGGATCGAGAGCATCACGCCCGGCGTCGAGCGGGTGAGCGAGCGCGATCTTGCCGGCGAGCGCACCTGGCGGCAGATCACGGCGCGCGTGCGCCTGTTCGGCGACGTGGCCACCCTTGACGACCGCGACCCCCCGGGCGCCTTGCCGAAGATCGCCCCGCCGGGCGTCCGCGTGCTCTCCGCCGCGCGCGGCGCGCCGCTGCCGGGCGCGCTGGTGGAAGTGCGTTCGGCCTGGTTCCCGCCCGGCCGAACGGCGTCGGCCCTCACCGACTCGTTCGGCCGCGCGCCGCTGCCCCCGCTGCTGCTGGAGGTTCCGGGGGCGGGCGCGCCGCTGCTCTACGATCTGGTGGTGACGCGCGACCACTATCCCCCGGCGCGGATCGAGGCGATCGCGCTCCCGGCGGCGGGCGAGCGCGAGCCACTGGTGGTCACGCTGACGCCGCGGTTCCGGATGGCGCGGCCGGTCGTGGAAGTCACCGACGCCCGCACCGGGCGGCCGGTCTCGGGCGCCGTGGGAAGAATGCGCACCTCCGTCCGTCCGTGGAACGGCTGGGTGGAGGCGCGCGTCGGCGACGACGGGATGCTGCGGTTCGACGCGCTGCCCATCGACGCCGAGGGCGAGGTGGAGCGGGTGACCCACGAACTGGTCGTGGAACATCCGGCGTACATGACGTTTAGCAGCGTGGAGCCGGCGACCAGCGCGGAAGCGGCGGGGGGCGCGCGCCGCGCGGCCCTGATCCCGGCCGACGCGCGGCGCACCCTGCTGGTGAGCGTGGTGGACGCCGCCACCGGCGCCCCGGTGGCCGGCGCGCTGGTGACGCTTACCCCGGCGGCCGCGGCCGGCGCGCCCCGCCGCGCGAACACCGCCGGCGACGGGGTCGCCCGTATGGAGCGGGTGGTGGACTACGACGCCGAACGGGGGGCGGCGGCGGTGTACGCGCTGCGCGTCGAGAAGCGGGGGTACGAGAGCCACGACGCCACGGGCGTGAGCGCCGCGGCCGGCGATCTGCGGGTAGCCCTCCGGCCGTCGGCCGGGCGGTAGCAGCCCGTCGATCAAGTCAAGGTGAGGCGAAAAACGCGCGAGGAGCGCGAAAGGCGAGTTGTCAGTGGCCAAGTGTCAGCAACCCCCTGCCACATGACCGTGGGGCCGTGGGGTGCGCGCCCCACGAACTCCTTTTCAGTGACGTATGGACGCCGGCATGCGCCGCGGGAGACTTGGAGCGCGGCGACGTGTCGTCGCTTTGTCTTACGCCCGCGAGGCAGCGAGTCTTGTTGTCACGAACCACCGCCCCGCTCCCCTTGGTTCGAATCGGGGATCGGAGGCGGGGGGTGGTTCGCGCGGGTGGTCCGGCTGACTCACTGTTTGCAGGTGACGATCAGATACCCGGGCGCCGGACACCAGAGACCGAGAGTGACGCAGAGGATGGCGAGGTACAGGAGATTCTGCAGCATGTTGACTGTGTCCGGCAGGACGAACACGACCTCCTCACCGTTCTGATTCGCGGTCGCGAGCACCTGTTCGAGCGTCCTCTTACTGGACGTCCCGAGGATGCCGATGATACCTCCTGACAGCTTGGCGCGGTACACGGAGTTCATGGAGAAGTGCCTTTCACGTTGGAATGGGAGACCGAGAAGACCCCGGCCTGACCCCTTGGAAGATGGGCGACGCGAGCGGTTCGGATGCCGTCTTACTCTCCCGACGTCGCTTTCGCCTCAGCCTGCATTTGCGGCCATAAGGCAGGCGGCACGTAGTAGGTGTCCGACGTGGCCGGGCCGAGCGTCTTCGAGTCTTTTTTTTTCGTGACCACGTAAACCCACTCGAAGTTCGCACGTTTGGTGGGGTTGCTGGCTGCATCGGTCTCAACGACGATGTCCTCGATGCTGAACGCCAGATTGGTGTTGTCTGGGAGATCGGCGATCTTCGGGCCTTTCACGTCAAACTCCATTTCCTGGCGGGAACGAATAATGCCGCCGAGCATATCGGCGTAGTTTCCCTGGGGGATGGCGGCCTGCTTGCCGTTCACCGAGAACGCGACGATCGCGCCCGCCATTTTCAAGACGCGCTCCATCTGGTTCGTGATCTTGACCTTGAATGTCAAATCGACGGGTTCCAGGCGAATCGACGGAGTCTCAGTTTTCTCCACGATCATGCGACCGTCAGGGGTCCTGCCCTCCTTTTCCACCAGGGTCGTTTTCACGAATTCCTTGGCCGTGAAAGGAAGGGGCGTGACGGTGACGGTCACGCCATCCTTCGCCTGGCGGGCTTCGGATCCCTGATCGAGCACCGTGTTGGCGACCATGTAGTCGGCGACGACGGGCTTGGGCTTTTCCGCTTCCATCAGTGCGCAGCCGTTGGCCGCGAACGCCACGATCACACACACGAGCGTCCGAACGCACGAGATCCGCATGAGATGATCCTTTCATTGTGTCCAAGGTGAAACGGCATGAGGGCGGCGGCTCCCAGCGCGCCACGTATCCCTCGGTCGCCGTTCACGAAGGTGATGCCTTTGGCATGGCTTGTCCGCGCGGCCGCGGCGCTCCGTGGCACGGATGGGGCCAACGTCGAGCCGCGCGACACAGGCACGTCTCCCGGAGGTGAGCGCGCGCAGCGCCAGCGCCGATCCGTTGGTGGCAGAAACGTTGCCACCTCATCACCGCAAGCAGGGAAGACCTCGGCGGCGCTCTTGTCGGAAACCAGATCGGGTGGATCGGCGAGCGCGCCTTGGAGGCGCGTGCGCACTTCGTCGTGCGGGTGTTGTTCGAAAACCCGTACGGGGAAAACGACCGAAAGAAATGAGAACGCGCGTGGTTGGCAGAATCGGCCCATAGCACCCCGAATCGGTGAGGGTGCGGGCCAAGAACCGCAATGGGCGCACACCCTCAAACCGAATCTCTGGTCCTGGCACAGACCAAGTGGACAGCGTGAGAGCGGCGCCCAAAACGGACGCCGCCCCGACGTACTCCTCTGTCCACAACTCACCCAAACGTGCCAGGTTTGAGATTCGAAGAAGCAATCGGAGCGGATTGCTTCGAGTCAGATTGTCAGCGAACGAGCAATATGTCTCCTGTTCTCTCGCCTTGCGTCGCGCAGCCGACCCCCGACCACGCGACACTTGAACGGCAGGAGGATACCATGTGGTTTCGGGGCGTCAAGCAAGAAGAAACGGATTTCTCGCGACCGTAACCAAGGACGGTGTCCCTGGCGCCCGGTGCGCACCCCACGAGATAGATATACGATCAATCCGCGCCCATCGACGGGCTGGGAGGCGCACCGGCGGCCTCCACCGGCGTATAACGACGCGCCGGGGCGGGGGCCGGGGGGCGGGGGACGGG
>JACQVU010000456.1 GCA_016209585.1 Planctomycetota bacterium | reverse complement strand
CCCCCGTCTCCGCGGCCGCGGCCGCCGCGGCGCGAACCAGATCGGACTCGGAAAGCCGCTTAAAACTGTCCGGGGTGATCGTCACCTCAATCGCCGGCAGCCGATGCGCGCCGGCTCCGGCCAGCGCGCGGACGGCGTCGATGAACCCCAGCGCCACCAGGTGCGCCCGATCCGCCACCTCGCCGTAAGTCTCGTCGCCGCTTCCGCCACCCGCCCGGCCAACCGGCGCGCGCGCCAGGGCCGCGGGGGGCGTGGCGCGCACCCCAATGGTCACGGCCGGCTGCCGGGCGTCCGGCTCCCCGTCAGCCAGGAAGAGGCTCAGGAACCGTTCAGCCTCCCGGCGCAGGCCGGCGTCGTCGGCGCGATCCAGCCGCGCGGCGAGGAAGAAGTTGGCGGCGGGATAGCGTACGCGGTGATGCACGCGGCCGGAGATCTCGCGGTGCAGCGCGGCCACGTCGGTCAGGAAGGCGTGGGGGTCGCCCTGGCGCGCCGCCAGCGCGGCGAGCGGCACGGTGGCCGCGTACAGCCGGTCGATCGCCTCCAGGCCGTGGATGTGCAACGCGCCGGCCAGGTGTTCGCGCGCCACGTCGGCGGTGAAGACCTCCTGCAACGCGTATTGCCGCAGCACGCTCCCGGCGATGGCGGGCGCGGGCGGCTCCGGATGGCCGCCGGACTGGTCGGGGAAGAGCAGCCGTTCCAGGTCGAACTTCGGCACGCCGATGACAGCCTGCGCCTCGCGCTGGCGGCCGAAACCCAGGTCCACCAGCACGCTGTCGACCAGTTCGCGCACCAGCGCCGTGCGCATGCGCGCGAGGCCCAGCATGGCGGCCTTTTGCTCGACGATGGCCGCCACGTGGCGCGCCACCTCCACCGACAGGCGCGCCTCCCGCACCAGCGCCGACGCGATCCGCCCGGTGTCCCAGTCGAACGCGCTCCCCCGCGTGTCGGACTCCACGATGATCCCCGACGCCGGCGATCCCCCCGCCTTGCGCGGCGCCGCGGCCTCCATCGCGTCGCTTTCCGGCGCGTCGCCGCCACCGCCGCCGCCGCCGCTCTCGCCGGACGACGATGGCCGCGCGCCGGGCGCTGGCGCCTCACGAGCCGTCGCGCGCGGCCTCGCGTCGGGTGATCTGTTCCGCTCGGCCGACACGGCCGCGGGCGCCCCGCCGCGCCCTCCCTGTTTCGCGGCGCGGTGGCGGGTATAGGCGCGCGCCACCGGCGCCTTGGAGAGCGCGGTGAGCACGTTCTCCACCATGCGGTGGATGTCTTCGTTGGTCACCTCATCGGTGGCGCGATACCGGTTGTTGAGAAAGACCGTGACGGCGGCCGCGACCTCGTTGGCGATGGTCTTGGCGTCGCCCGGGGCCTCATCCGCGCTCACGGCCGCGCGGAAGATGGCTCCCGATATCTTGGTCTCGTCGTACGGCTCCCGGCGGCCGTCGCGCTTGCGAATCTCTCGAATCGCCATGCCCCCAACCTGGCGCCGCCGTCCGAAGACGGCCCCACCGCGCCGCGGCGCCCGCCGCCGTGATCGCGCGTCCACGATCGTGATCACGCGGCCGGGCGTTGACCGAAAGATTCTGGGAGCGCGCCGATCCCGATGCAAGCCCGAAAACCGCCGGGTCAACCGCGCGGTCACCAGCGACTCGCCGTGAGGCGCTTCGCGCGGCGAATCACGTACGGCCGCGCCGCACCGGTCGCTCACGCTCCCGGCCACCCGCCCCAAGCCCCCCGTTTGCCGGTTGTCCGCGGCGGTCAGGGGGGGTATGGTAGGGCGTTGCCGCCGACTGACAACTGGACAAGGTGATGCCATGCCACTTTCCGCCCTGCTCACCCCCGGCGACGTGTACGTGCCCGGCGACGTGCCGCCGCGCGCGCGCGACGTGTACATCCAGAACTGGCTGCGGTTCACCTTCCGCACCGGTCGGGTGCACCTCTTCGCGGGCGACCAGAAGATCGAGCACCTCAACGACGACTTCCACGGCGAGGGCATTCACCCCGACGACGCCGACCCGGAACACCTCTTCCGCATCGCGGCCCGGGCCAAGGTCTCCTGCCTGGCCGTGCAACTGGGCTACGCGGCGCGCTACGCGCGCGACTACCCGGGCGTGCCCATCCTGGTGAAGTTGAACTCCAAGTCGCACCTGGTGAAAACCAAGCAGGCCGAGCCGATCTCCACCTCCTTCACCGACATCCGCGCGGTCGGCAAGGCGCGCGACTACGGCATGAACGTGGTGGGCGTGGGCTACACCATCTACCTCGGCTCCACGCAGGAAGCAGCCATGATGGCCGAGGCCGCCCGCCTGGTGAACCAGGCGCACGAACTGGGCCTGGTGACGGTGCTCTGGCTCTACCCCCGCGGCGCGGCCGTGCCCGTGGAGAAAGACCCTCACCTCATCGCCGGCGCGGCCGGCGTGGCGATGTGCCTGGGAACCGACGTGGTCAAGGTGAACTACTGCCAGGCTGGCCCCAACGCCACGCAGGAGACCTCCTTCAAGGAGGCCGTCGCCGCCGCCGGCCGCACGCGGGTGATCACGGCGGGGGGGTCGGCCATCGACGCGGCCAAGTTCTTCGACCAACTGCACAAGCAACTTCACGTCTCCGGCGCGGCCGGCGCGGCCACCGGGCGCAACATCCACCAGCGCGGCCTGGACGAGGCCGTGAGGTTCTCCGACGCCATGGCCTCCATGATCTTCGGCCTGCGCGACGTGGCCTTCGCCATGAAGGTCTACGAGGGCAAAGAGGTGTTCCGGCCCGAATGACGCCGCGCGCGACGGCGCCGGGAGTGGCAACCATGCGCGTTCCTTCTCAACAACCGCGGTGTCGCGGCGGCTGGCGCGGGGCGCCGTTCCGTGCCGTCGCCCGCGGAGCCTTGGCGTTCGCGGTCTCCGTCGTTCTCGCGGCGTGGTCGGGCGTGGTCTCCTCCGCGCGGGCGCAGGAGATTCCGGACGGGCCGTTCAAGCCGGCGCTGGCCTCGATCACCGCCGCGGAGTGCCGGGCGCACGTGGAGCACCTGGCGTCCGACGCTCTGGCCGGGCGCGACACCTTCTCGCCCGGCAACGACGCCGCGGCCGAGTACGTCGCGCGCCATTTCAAGGCCGCGGGGCTGCTGCCGCCGGTGAAGCCCGAGGCGGGCAAACCGCCCTCCTATTTCCAGGTTTTCGAGGCCACGGACTGGCGGGGAAAAACCGGCCGCGTCCGCAACGTGGCGGCGCTCTTCGAGGGGGCGGACGCGAAGTCGCGCGACGAGGCCATCGTGATCGGCGCCCACTACGACCACCTGGGCGTCGGCCCGAACGGCGAGATATTCCACGGCGCCGACGACAACGCCTCCGGCACGGCCGCGCTGCTGGAGGTCGCCCAGGCCTTCGGCAAGGCGAAACCTGCGGTGAAACGTTCGGTGCTGTTCGTCGCCTTCTCGGGCGAAGAGCGCGGCTTGCTCGGCTCCAGGCATTACGTCGATGATCCCATCTGGCCGCTCGAGAAAACGGTGGCGATGATCAACATCGACATGTGCTCCCGCCCCTTCTTCGGCCGGCGCTTCGCCGCCGCCGCCGTGGGAACGGAGTCCTCGCCGGAGGTGCGGACCGCCGTCGACGGCGCGGCCAAGGGCGCCGGCCTCGCCGTCCGCCACCACACCGTGAAGACGCTGCGCATGCTCTGGGGCGCGGCCACCGGCGATTGGCACCCCTTCTGGAAGAAGGAGGTGCCCATCGTCTTCTTCTCCACCAGCATGCACGCCGACTACCACCAACCCACCGACACCGCCGACAAGGCCGACGCCGAAGTCATGGAGCGCGTCGCCCGTACGACCTTCCTCACCGCCGCCACCCTGGCGGACGCGGAAGGGCGGCCCCGCTTCGTCGCGCCGAAGGACGGCGAAACCCCCGCTGGCCCCGGCGCCGCTCCCGCCCAGCCGCCTGTCCCCGCGCCCGCCCAGCCGCGCGTCCCCGCGCCGACCCAGCCGCGCGTCCCCGCGCCGGCCGGGAATCCCGACACCCCCTCCCAGCCCGCTGAGCCGGCGGCGGACGAGTTTTGAGCGCGGCGCCCACGGCTTCCACGAAATGAACCGGGATTTGCAGGCCCTGCTCGACGCCGCGCTGGACGCCGCCCGGCGGGCGGGCAGCATCGAGGCGTTGGAGGCGGCCCGCGTTCGCTTCGCCGGCTCCAAGGGGCTGGTGAAGGCCGCGCTGGCGCGGATCAAGGAACAGCCGGCCGGGGAGCGCGCGGCCTACGGGCGCGACGCCAACGCCGTGCGCGACGGCGTGGAGGCCGCCTTCGCCGAGCGCAAGGCCGCCCTGGCCGGCGCGGCGCCGGCGGAGGCCGGGCCGTGGATCGATTGGACGCTGCCCGGGGTGACGCCCCGCGTGGGGCGCGCGCATCCCCTCACCCAGACCATACGGGACATCGCCGAGATCTTCTCCCACCTCGGCTTCTCCGTCGCCCGCGGGCCGGAGGTGGAGGACGAGTTCCACAACTTCGACGCGCTCAACATCCCGCCGGGCCACGTGGCGCGCGACCCCGACAACAACTTCACGCTGAAGAACGGGCAACTGCTGCGCTCGCAGACCTCCACCATCCAGATACGGGCCATGCAGCGGCGGCGGCCCCCGCTTCGGGTGCTGGGGCCGGGGCGGGTCTACCGGCCGGACACGGTGGACGCCACGCACCACTTCATGTTCCACCAGATCGAGGGGCTGATGGTCGACGAAGGGGTCACGTTCGTCGACCTCAAGGCCGTGCTGGCGCTCTTCCTGACGGAGTATTTCGGCAAGGCGGTGCGTTTCCGGCTTCGCCCGCATTACTTCCCGTTCACCGAGCCGAGCGCCGAGTTAGACGTGCTCTGGTCGAAGGCCGGCGGCGCCGTGGGCCGCGCGCAGGAGGCGCCCGCCGGCGCGCGGTGGCTCGAAATGCTCGGATGCGGAATGGTGCACCCGAAAGTGTTCGAGGCTGTGGGCATCGATGCGGAACAATATCGCGGCTTCGCGTTCGGCATGGGCGTAGAGCGTTTGACCATGCTGCGCCACGGCATCGGCGACATCCGGCACTTCCACGTGAATGACGCCCGGTTCCTGCGGCAGTTCTGATTGTCGGCCGCGGCTGCCGCCGCCACCGTGACTCGGCGAAGATGGGAGGCGATCGTGACGCGAGAGCCCACGCGCGGGGGACGGCGGTCGCCGGCGCCGGAGCTGGCGGCGCGGCGGGTGGTTCTTGTCACCGCCGGCGCGAGCGCGGTGGGCGCGGCGGTCTGCCGGGAGTTGGCGCGGCGGGGACACGCCGTGGTGGTCGGCTTCCGGGGGCACCCGGAAGCCGCCCGGCGGGTGGCTGACGGCTGCGCCCGAATCTCCCGGCGCCCCGCGCGCGCGGTTCACGTGGACGTCACCGACACCGCCTCGCTCGCCGCGGCCATCCCTTCGGCGTGGCGGGGGATGGGCACGCTCGCGGGCCTCGTCAACGTGGCCTCCTACTCGTCAAAAACCGGCGACTACCGCACTGGCTTCGCGCGACTCGACGTGAACGACGTGGTCCGCGCGGTCGAGGTGGACCTGGCGGGAAGCCTGCGCGTCATCCAGCGCTGCCTGCCCCACCTGCGGGCGGCGGGCGGGGCCGTGGTGAACTTCGGTTCGGCCTCGGCCAACGCCGCGGACCCGGACCTTCTGCCCTACCTCGGCGCGAAGGTCGGCCTGGCGGCCTACACTCGCGCGCTGGCGCGGGAACTGGGGCCAAGGGTGCGGATCAACACCATCGCTCCCGGCGCCCTGGACACCGACTGGATGAGCACGTGGCGCCTGCCCCCCGGCGAGCGCAAGGCGCTCATCACCGCCACCTGCGCCGGCCGCCTCGGCACGGCCGATGAGGTGGCGCGGCTTGTCGTCTGGCTTCTCTCGGACGGCGCGTACGTCACCGGCCAGACCATCACGATCGACGGAGGAATGTTCTGCCCATGAACCGGGGAACATGCGTTCTGCTTTACTCCGGCGGGCTGGACTCCACGCTGGCCGCCCTCCTGCTCGCCCGCCAGGGCTGGCGGCTGCACGCGCTCTCCATTCTCTACGACGGGCGCCCTTCCCGGGAGATCGCCGCCGCGCGCGCGCTGGCGGGATCGCTTCCCTTCGTCACCCGCGAAGAGGCCGACATTCGCGGGTTCGGGTATGGCGGCGAAAATTTTTCGGCGCGGTCCGGTCCGGCGGCCACGCCGGGCGCCGGGCCGGACGAGGGGTACATTCCGTTTCGCAACCTCATCTTCTGGTCGCTGGCGGCTCATCGCGCCGCCGTGCTCCGCGCCGGTGCGATCGCCGCGGGGCACACGGCGGAAGACGGGCGCTCGTACAACGACGCCTCTTCCCGCTTCTTCAAACAGTTCTCACGCCTGCTCGCCTTCCCCGGTCGCCCCGACCCAGGCACAACGATCACCGTGCTGTTGCCGCTTCTGGACGTCTCCCGCGAGACCTGGTGGCACACCGCGCTGGACCTCTCTCCTGACCGCCGCTTCTGGAAGCGCACCTGGAGTTGCTGGAAGGAAGGCGCCGCGCCCTGCGGCCGCTGTTTCGCCTGCCGGGAGCGCCGCGCCGTGCTCTCCGGAGCGGCGGGGGGGGCATGACACTCGGCCTCGTCATTTCTCGCGGGTCGCCGCCCACCAGATGAGACCGGCGATGCTCAGGAGCACCGTCGCGCCCAGCATCCTCTTCAACAGCGCCTCGCCGACGGCCATGTCGATGTCCCCCTCCCGCGGATCTCAATCTAGCGCACCTCTCGTCCCCCCGCAAGGCGCGCCCACCCCTCGCGCCCTGGCCACCACTTCTCACGGCCTCGCGGCGGTTCACCTGTCGCCGGCAGGACTGTATCCATGGCCCGATACAGGTATCATGCGCGTCGCGCCGTCAGGTTGCTGTTGCGCGACGACACCGCGCCGATAATCGCCATGCCCGCGCTCGATAAAATCGTCATCAAGGGATACAAGAGCATCGCGTCGGCCGAAGTGGAGGTTCGCCCGATAAACGTTCTCATCGGGGCAAACGGCTCGGGCAAGTCGAACTTTCTGAGCGCGTTTTCATTCCTAGCGCGAATTCGTGAAGGGCGCCTGAGGGAACACGTCGCGAAGTCCGGCGGGGCGGGAAGGCTACTGCACTTTGGCCCGAAGGTGACCGAAAGCATGTTCTTTCGTCTTTCTTTTGACGACGAAAGGAACGGATACGACGTCACGCTCGAACCAACGGAAACCGACGGGCTTGTGCCCCTTTCCGAGACGGTCTATTTCTGGGACAAGGCGCGGCATCCACTCAAACCGTTTGATAAACCGCTGCGGTCGCGGGACGGTGAAGCCGGTATCAGCGACGAACGGCAGCGGAAGGGCGTCGCGCTTCATGTTCGGCAATGTCTCAAGTCATGGCGTCGCTACCACTTTCATGACACCGGCTCTTCGTCTCCGATGAAGGCGACGATCGATCTCGACGACAATCGCTTCCTGCGACCCGACGGCAAGAACCTCGCGGCCTTCCTGTACTTTCTTCGCAAAAAGCACGAAGCGGTGTATCAACAGATCCGCAAGACCGTGCGCCTTGCTGCCCCCTTTTTCGACGACTTCGTTTTGGAGCCAATGCGCCTCAATGAGGCGACGATTCGCCTGCAATGGCGCCACCGGTCCGTGTCCGACGCCATCTTCGACGCCGCCGCACTGTCGGACGGCACGCTGCGCTTCATCGCCCTCGGTAACCGTTCACCCCCTCCCCAGGAAAAGAAAAAGTTTTTTTCTTTGCCATGATCTATCTGTCATGATCTCATACCGCGCATGGCGGGGATCGTTCCGTCCTGTTCGGGGTGCGGGGAGCGCGACGCGATCATCGCCGCCT
>JACQVU010000474.1 GCA_016209585.1 Planctomycetota bacterium | reverse complement strand
GCTTCACGAACGCGCCGATGTTCACGCCGTGCTGGCCAAGCGACGGCCCCACGGGCGGGGCGGGCGTCGCCTGTCCACCGGGACATTGGAGTTTGATGAGGGCGGCGATCGGTTTGGCCATGAACAGTTGTCAGTTGTCAGTGGGCAGTTGTCAGTAGGCAGTGGGCAGTTGCTGGCTGTCGGTTTTTGGCGCCTGAGAACTGACCACGGACAACTTCTTTCACCCGGACTGGCGCTCCACTTGCCACGACTCCAGTTCCACCTTGGTGGCGCGGCCGAAGATCATCACGATCACGGAGACCTTGCCTTTGAGGGGGTTGACGTCCTCCACGATGCCCTCGAAGTTCTCGAACGGCCCCTCCTTGATCTTGACGTGGTCGCCCGCGGAGTAGTCGAGCTTGATGGTTTCGACCACTTCCTTGCGCTGGTCGGCGTTGAGAATGCGGTCGACCTCGTCCACCTCCATCGCCGTCGGCTTGCCGTGGCTGCCGACGAAATCCCCGACACCGGGCGTCTCCTGGACCAGGTACCAGGTCTGGTCGTCCAGGACCATCTCCACCACGACGTACCCGGGGTAGATCTTCTTCTCGACGGTCTTCTTCTCGCCTTTCCTGACCTCAACCACCTTTTCCGTGGGAATCACCACGCGGCCGAACCGCATGGCGTAAGGGGAAGACTTGATGCGCTGATCCAGGCGGACCTTGACCCGCTCTTCCATGTTCGACTGGACGCGGACGATGTACCACTCCATGCCGGACTGCCGGCCCGAAGCCGCGGCGGCCCCGCTGTCGGCGGCGGCGGCGGTTGCATTCACCGGGTTCTCCTGGACGGCCATGCGATTCTCCGGCCCCGCGCGCGGCGGCCCCGGGTGGGCGCGCCCCGCGGCGGCGGGTCATTCAAAGATGCGCAAGACGTACTTGGCGATGAGGTACAGCACCTGGTCCGACAGCCACAGGAACGACACGAGGATGACGACGAAGACGACGACGACCACGCTGGAGGTGTAGACCTCTCCGTACGCCGGCCAGGAGACGAGGCGCATCTCCTTCTCGGTGTCGACGAGCAGGTCGGCCAGCCGCGGGCGGTCGAGGACGCGGTACTTCAGGAAGACCAGGGCGAGGAGGAAGAAGGTGGCGCCACAGAGCAGCGCCGTGGTGACGCGCACGCCGAACACGTTGTTCACCCCCAGCCAGTCGAGCGAGGCGGCGCTGAAGTCGACCGGCGAGGTGAGGCCCTCCAGCGTGTAGTTCAGCGAGTAGCCGGCCCATGCCGTCAGTCCTAACATGATGTAAAACGCCGTGCTGCGGGTGAGCCGGCCCTCCCCTTCCCGGTAGTCCGAGAAATAGGCGGCCCGCGCCTCGACCGGCGCTTGCGTTTCCTCTTTGGTCATCACCGCTACCGCGTTCCCCGCCCACGGGGCCGCAGGGACTTGAACCCTGAACCTTCGGTTTTGGAGACCGACGCTCTGCCAGTTGAGCTACGACCCCAGCCAGCGCCACCGGCCACTCGCTGTTCGCCGGTTAATCCTTCACCTCCAGCACGACGCCGTGGCCGATGGTCTTGCCGCCTTCCCGAATGGCGAACTTCCCATCCTTCTCCATGGCGATGGGCTTGCCCAGTTCCACTTCCAACTCGATGGTGTCGCCCGGCATGCACATCTCGGCCCCGATCAGCGTGAGCGCCCCGGTCACGTCCGTCGTGCGGAAGTAGAACTGCGGCCGGTACCCGGTGAAGAAGGGCTTGTGGCGGCCGCCGTCTTCCTTCGAGAGCACCAGCACCTTGGCCTTGAACTTGTCGTGGGGCTTGAGGGTGTTGGGCGCGGCGATGATCATCCCCCGCGCCACGTCTTCCCGTTTCAGGCCGCGCAGCAGGACGCCGATGTTCTCGCCGGCGCGCCCCTCGTCCAGGGTCTTCTGGAACATCTCCACGCCGGTGACGGTAGTCTCCAGTTTCTCCTTGGAGAGACCCAGCACGTCGACCTTGTCGCCCACCTTCACCCTGCCGCGCTCCACCCGGCCGGTGGCCACCGTGCCGCGCCCCTCGATCGAGAACACGTCTTCCACGGGCATCAGGTAGGGCTTCTCGTCCTCGCGCTTGGGAAGCGGAATGAAAGTGTCGACCGCCTGCATCAACTGTTTGATGCACTCGTACTCCGGCGCGCTCACCGGCTTCCCGGCCAGCAGCGCGTCCATGGACTCCAGCGCCGAGCCGCGGATGATGGGCGTGGTGTCGCCCGGAAAACTGTACTTGTTGAGGAGATCGCGGATCTCCATCTCCACCAGCATCAGCAGTTCCTCGGCCTCGTCGGGCGACGACGCCTCCTTCTTCACGGTGTCGCACTTGTTGAGAAACACCACGATGGCCGGCACCCCCACCTGGCGCGCCAGCAGCACGTGTTCGGAGGTCTGCGGCATCCGGCCGTCGGTGGCCGCCACCACCAGGATGGCCCCGTCCATCTGGGCCGCGCCCGTGATCATGTTCTTGATGTAGTCCTGGTGACCCGGACAGTCCACGTGCGCGTAGTGCCGGTTCCCCGTCTCATACTCCACGTGCG
>JACQVU010000462.1 GCA_016209585.1 Planctomycetota bacterium | reverse complement strand
CAGTTGTCGGTTGTCGGTTGTCGGTTGTCAGGCAATGGAGCGCCCCAGTCCCCGATCCCCGATCCCTGACCCCCGCCCCCCGACCTTACTTCCCCGGTCCGCGGGTGACCTCGAAGACGCCGGGGAGGGGAACGGAGGCCTTCTCCAGGAAGAGCAGGGCGAAGCAGGTGTCGTACTCGTCGGCGGGGGTGTGGGTCTGGCCGCTGTCCCAGAACCACTCGGCGTCGTTGGCCTTTTTCTGTTCGCGCAGGAGCACCGTCGCGCCGTCGGTGTACCAGTCGTTCTTGTCGATCTTATCGATGTCGCCGAACACGCCCATCCGCTCCATGCCGTACAGATAGTAGTAGTGGTTGCCCTTGATGCCCGCGGCCAAGTTGGCGCCCCCGGCCGCCGCGCCGCCAGCCGCGACGTAGGGGTTGCGCTCCATGGTGTAGTTAAGGGCCAGCCAGGCGATGCCGTCGCGGATGGCCTGGTCGACCTTGCGCGGCAAGTCTTTGTTCACGCGATAGAGCGGGTGGCTCTGCAACTCGCTCTTGCAGAGGATGAGCCCGCAGACCCCCGCCGTGGTCATGCTGCCGGAAGCCGTCGATTCCTGCGGCTGCCGCACCATCCACTTCATGTACGACCACCCGCGGGCCTTGTCGGTCGCGCCGGGCACGAAGGTGCGGCGCTGGTCTTTCTCCTCGTTCTTGGGGGTCACCGCCGGGCCGTCAGCCTCCTGGACGGAGAGCAGGAAGGTCATCACGTCGAAGAAGATGGATGCGCCAGCCTTCACGTCGGGGCGGGTGGCGTAGACCTTGTCGATGTTCTCGCGCAGCCCCATGCGGGAGGCGGACTTCAGCCCCAGCAGCGCGTACTGGGTGGCGGAGACGTCCATGTTCCCGCCGGTGTTGTCGAACGACTGGATGTTCACCGTGCCCCCGCCCTGGGCCGCGGCCTGGGCCTTCACCTGGGCGTACTGGTTGTTGCCGTAACGCCAGCCCTTGCCCTCGACGCCGGTGACGCCGGCCCCAAGTTCGAAGTTCATGGTGCCGATGAGGTCTTGCAGCATGCTCTTCACCAGCGAGAGGTCGCCGGGCGCGACCTGCACCTTGGCCTCCTTGGCGGCGCGCTTCTTGTATTCGAACTCTTTCTCTTCCTTCCGCTTGGGCGGCTTGTGGGTGGAGAGTTCCTCGAACGCGAAGAGGCAGGCCGAGATCTCGTACGACGACTGCATGTGGTCGCCGTAGTGCTTGCGGATATATTCAAACCCCTTGACGATCACCGGGTCGTTCTTGGGCACGCCGCACTTGAGCAGCGTGTAGAGCGCGAAGGCCGTGTTGCCGATGATGTTGGGGTAGGCGTTCGTGCCCCCCGCGTAAGTATTCCCCTTGGTGATGCCGAAGTGCCCCGCCGGCTGCTGCTTCTTCTTCAGCCACGCGACGCCCTTGTCGATGGCGGTCTCGACGAGGTCCGCGAAGGATTTCGACGGGTCCTGACCGGGAACCTGCTGCGCCGACGCCCGCCCGGTCGCGCCGACCACGAGCAGCGCGGCGAGCGCGGCGCCGACCCTCAGACCGCGGGAAGAAAGGAAAGCAGCGCGCATGGTTGGCTTCCTTGGGCCGGTGTCAACGTCCGATGATCTCTTGCCAGTGGCCAAGTGTACGCACCTCCGGCCGAAGTCACAAGAGGCTCGCGCGCGCCGGGATCGATCTGGTACACGCCTTCATACCACCGCCTGATGTTTCTTGAGTCACCGCCCGTTCTTCGACACGGAGTAACCGTTCACCTCCCTCGCCAAAGAACCAGACGGACGTCGCCGCACCGCCCCAGTCGCCGGGGTTGATGATGCCCGGCGGCGGCGAGAGGGTTTCTCTCCAGTTCGCTCTTGCATAGAGCGACGCGGTTCCTTATATTGCCCGGAAGTTGAGAGTTGCCCGGCGTCGCTGGCCCCAACACACCCTTATCGGAGGTCTGCGCGATATGTCACATGTGTCCCTCCCCGCGCCGCCGGTTCGAAGCAACGGTCCGAAGCGTGAGCGAAGGAACGAACCCCTCCCCGCGAGGTTCGCTTCTGAGCGCGTGGGTCGCCGGCGAGTGGCTGCGTTGGTCGTGGCGCTGGCGCTCTTCCTCGTCCCGATAGTCGCCGGCTGTGGCAAGAATGGTGATGGTGGGGCGCTCGGATCCGCTGCTTCCACTGGCGGTGGCGGCGGCGGCGATGGGCAACAAGCGGCGCTGCGTATCGAGCGGTTGATCACGGCGAACGAGGGCGGCGATCTCGCCGCGCCAGCGGGCCACCCGCTGGCGGGCGTGTCGATCAGCTTGCCCCGTTTCGCGTTGGCCGAAGATAGCGTCATTTCGATCACTCCGGCCCCCACGCCCCGCAACGAGCCGGCGCCCGCGGGCGCCACGGGATCTGCCGGCGCGGGCGCGCCCCCTCACCCCAACCCTCTCCCACCGGGAGAGGGTGGCCGAAGGCCGGGTGAGGGTGGCCTTCGGGCCGGGGAGAGTCACGCGCGTCAGCCGCTAGCGCCACCGTTCACGCCGGTTCCGGGGGAGGCGAGCGTGAGCGACCAGCCTGCCGCCCCTGGCGAGGCGTCGCCGGTTGGTAGTTCCGCCGTGAGGCGGTCCGAGGGCGCCGCCCTTACGGGCGCACTACAAACGGTGGACCACACCCTTACGGGCGCACTACAAACGCCGGCGCTGCCTTTGCCCGCGGGCGTGATGCCGCTCGGCCCGTGCGTCGAGCTCGGCCCGTCGGGCCTAAACTTCGCCGCGCCCGTGCTGGTCACTGTGCCGTATGACGAAACGCGCCTGGCGCGCCTGGGTCTCGACGAGAGCCGCGTCGAGGTCGTCACGCTGCCGTCGGGAACGGGCGCAGACGGCGCAGCCCCCGCCTGGCGGCGACTCCCCGTGACGGCGCGCGATCCAGCCGCGAACACCGTCACGGTCGAGCCGTCACATTTCAGCCTCTTCGCGCCGGTGACGCCCTCCGACCTGGGCTGCGTCTGGGTGCTCAAGTTCTTCATTGAACAGATTGACTGCGGCGGGCAATCGACCGACGGCTTCATCAGCCCGTTCGGCGACACGGATAT
>JACQVU010000458.1 GCA_016209585.1 Planctomycetota bacterium | reverse complement strand
GCGGGGGCGGGGGCGGGGGCTGGCGCCGCGACGGGCAGAATGCCGCCGGTGGTTTGCTCCTTGTACATGGTGGCGAAATCCCGGTTGAACATCACACTCGCGGGGTCGCCGGTCAGGCGAGCGGCGGGGAAGAAGTCGTAGGCCTCGGCCACGAGGTCGATGACGACGCCGGGCACGAGGCGGTCGGGGTCGCGGTCTTCCTCAATGATCTCGCCGGGGGTGAGCGGAGTGGCGGTGTCACGGCGTCGGAGGTCGTTGTTTTTGATGACGCGGAAGTCAACGATGGAAAAGAAGAGGTTCCTGCGGACGGCGAACTCCGGCCGCACCGTCGGCGGCATGGCCACGGCATCGCGGCGGGGGCTGAGGAGTTCGCGTTGCACCTGGGTGACGGCCTCGGCGGGGACGGTGAAGACGGCGCGCCAGGGGATGGTGCGGAAGTAGCGGGAGGGATCGGTGCGATAGCCCTTGGTGAACTCGATGAAGTCGAGTTCGAAGTTGCGGCGGGAGTGCTCCGGGGCCTGGTCACGCAGCGAGCGGAGGATCAGGGCGATCTCGTTCTGGATCCAGAAGATGGCCTGCCAGCGCTCGGCCTCGCCGCGGGAGGCGGGAGGGGCGTCGGGTTCGGTCCAAACCGGCTTGGCCCGCTGGCCGGGGAGGGCGCGGCCCGCGGCGCGCTCCTTGAGCATGCCCTCAGTGATCGCCGCCAGTTGGGTGAGGCCGGTGCGGTAGAGCGAGAAGAAGCGGGTGAACTCGTCGAAGACCTTGGGGTCGTTGTCGAAAGGGCTGCGAAGTTGCGCGGTCTTTTCCGTGAAGAACTGGACGGCGCCCGAGGCCCCCCGTTCTCCGAAGAGGTCGGCCTTGTAGCGCCGGTAGCCCTCGATCTCGGCGTCGCTGGGGATGGCGCCGGAACGGTGATAGCCCTTGAGTACGCCGCAGGAGGCCGACAACGCCCTGGTCTGGTCGGCCACGATCTTCTGGTTGCCGCGCACGAAGAAGAACCAGGTGACGACACCGGCGAGCGCCCACCCGCCGATGACCACCCACAACAGGTTTTCCTTCAGTTTATCCACGGGCAGGTTCCTTGGTTCCAAGTCCCGCGGCCTGGAGGCCGGCGGCATGGACGGGGGAGCGGCTCAACGGGCGGGCCGGATCTCCGCCTCGGCCGGGATCACGAAGTACTCGTCGGGGGGCGCGGGGTTGCGGGGGATGGTGGCGTTCCACGGATCCTGTACCTGCCACGCGGGGGCCTTGACCACGGTCTTGAGCACCGCGCTGCCGGTGAACCCGCTCGCCTGCCCGCCCCCGACGCGCCCGGCCAGGCGGGGATTCAACCGCCCCTCCACGAACTTCAGGCGCACGGTGCTTTCCACCTCCGCATAGAGGCGGTCGAGTTGCTCGCCGGGGCACTTCACGCGCAACGTCACCTCCGCCACCCAGCGGGGGTAGACCTCCACCTTCAACCCGCGCGCCGCCCAATAGGCCGCGTCGTCCTCTTGCGAGGCCGGCAACTTCGCGCGGATGGCGGCCAGCATGATTTTCACGGGGTCATCCAGCGCGGGGAGGTCGCCAAGCGAGCCGTCGTTCGTCCGCGGCACGGGCGTGGAGTTGGACGAGAAGGTGATCTCCATCCCCGTGGTCGGCGGCGGCTCCACCCCCACCGCGGCGGGGGCGGCGGAGGCGGGAGCGTCGGACAGGGGCCGAACCTTCACGTTGGTGATCAGTTTCGCCAGGTCGCCCGGGATGATCTGGCTGGCGTTGGAGTCCCCCAGCGAGGCGACCAATTTGGCCACGTCGACGCCCGGCGGGAAGTGTGGCACCACGATGCTGCCGTTGTACGGGAAATGGCGCACCGTGAGAAACGGCGCCGGCTGCGCGACCCCCTGGCCGGGCCGGCTCATGAAGCCGAGTTGGATGGGGAGGTCGCCGATGGAGGGTTTGTCGTCGTTGAACCCTTGGAGGGCGGCCACGAGGTGGCCGGTGAACCAGAGGCTGGCGTCGCGCCGGGCGCCGACGGCGAGGAGTTTGGCGTTTTCGGCGCGGTAGAGGGAGTTGTTCTGCTCCCGCCGGAGCGTTTCCTGGACGTCGCGGACGCGCTTTTCAAGCGTTTTCGCCTGGAGGGCGGCGGCGGAGACTTTTTGGGCCTCGCCGCGGGCCGCGAGACCCCAGAGGAGGACGGCGAGGTAGAGGACGCCGAGGGTGGCGTAGATCCAGGGGAGGCTCTTGGCCTTTTCGACGCGGCCGCGGAGTTCGGGCGGAATGAGGTTGACGCCGTTTTCGGCGCGGCCCAAGCCCTGCAACGCGAGGCCCAGGGCCACGGCGAAGGCCGGGACGTTGTTCTGGTAGAGGGCGGGGTCGACGGCCTGATCGTCGATGGTGAACTTCTCCAGGGCGGCGACGCGCTCCATCGCCATGTCGGGGAAGTTCTCCTCAAAGAAGTGCTTGAGGCCGAGGAGTTTGGAGCCGTTGCCCAGGAGGATCAGTTTCTCGAACGTGGTGGACTCCGACTGCGACTTGTAGAACCCCATGGAGCGGTTCACGTCGGCCACCAGTTCGCGCAGCGTGGGTTTCAGGAGTTCATAGATCTTCTCGGCCTGCTTCGACTTGGGCGCCTTGATCTTCAGTTTCTCGGCCTCGGCGAACGGAATCTGGAAGCGCTTCTCCAGCGAGCGAGTCACCTGGTTGCCCGCCGTGTTGATGTTGCGCATCCAGCACCTGGCCCCCTCGATGACCAGGAGATCGGTGTTCTCGGCCCCGATGTCGATCACCACGGCGTTCCGCACCGCCTTCTCGAACCGGGCGAAATTGAAGATGGCCAGCGGCGCCACCTGGATGCCCGAGGCCGGGATCTCGGCCGCGCCCAGGATGTTGAGGAAGTTCTGGATGATGTCGCGCCGCACGGCGTACAGCGTGATGGGGATCTCCTCCCCGGCCTTCACCTCCGTCGCGTTGATCTGGTAGTCCCAGATGATGTCCACGATGGGGAACGGAATCTGCTGCTGCGCCTCCAGCGCCACCAACTCGCGCAGCGCCTTTTTGTCCTCCACCGCGAAAATCGGAATGCTGCGGTGGAACACCGTGTGTCCCGGGATGCTGAAATAGACCACATCGGTCTTCTTGAACTTGTGTTTCTGCCGCAACCCCTTGAGCAGCGCCGTCACCTGCGCGTTCCGGTCCGGCGGTTGATCGCCCGTGGGCAGCGGCACCTCCACCACGTCGAGGACCTTGACCTCGAGGCCGGCCTTCCCCTCCATCAACTTGACCACCTTGATGGACGAGCCGCCGATGTCGATGCCCCACGCAGCGATGGCCATGCCGGGTACGCCCTCTCAGCCGGTCGGTTTTCCACTCGCCGCGCCACGCCGCGCCACGCCACGTCACGCCGGGCCACGCACGCGACGGAACCGACCAGGCCGCGCCTCGCGGAAATCAAAGCGGTGACGCCAGGGGGGAGCGCTCGCCCGCCGGCCGGGCGACGCCGCCCAAGCCGACGGCATGCGGTGTAGCACGGGCCGCCACGAATGTCAACGGCGGCTCGGCCCAGGCGCTGACCTTGACGATTGGCGCGCGGGGGACTAGCATAGCCTCCACGCGCGGCCGCCCGCCGGCCCGCCGGCGCCCGCTCCGGGCGGGGCGGGCGCCGGGAAGGGGGCGCGGGCGAACGGTGGGGCCAACGACATGTTCTTTCTCCAGTTGACCCGGCGCTTTTACAAGTTGCTGCAAAGCAACGCCACGCCGCACGAGGTGGCGCTGGGGTTCGTGCTTGGCATGTGCCTGGGGCTTCTGCCGGCCGGCAACCTGGGCACCACCGTACTGTTCGTCGGGTTGGTGCTCTTCCTGCGGTGCGCGCTGTCGGCCGTCTTCTTCGGTCTCTTCGTGTTCAAGGCGCTCTACGTGGCCGGCGCGTACAAGGTCTGCCACGCGCTGGGCGAGAAGGTGCTCGAAGACCTGGGCGAGGGCGTGAAGGGCGTCTTCTTCGATGGATTCCGCACGCCGGGAGTGGCGATGTTGTCGCTGCAGAAACACATCGTCACCGGGGGGATCGTGGCCGCCATCCTGCTCGCCGGCCCGGTTTACCTGGCCATGCGTTGGCTGGCGAACTTCGTGCGGGACCGGTATCTCGAACGGCTGAAGAAGTCGCGGGTGTTCAACGCCATCACCAGTTTCTGGGCGGTCAAGGCCCTCAAGCACGTTTTCATCGGCTGACCGGGGGCGGGCATGCGCAAGAAACTCATCGTGTTCGTCGTGCTGCTCGCCGGTTTCGCGGCGGGCGGGTACTCCCTGTACGGCGACGACTTCGCCAAAGAGATGATCCAGCGCTACGGCGGCCAGGCGCTGGGGGTGGAGGTGCGCGTGGAGTCCGCGCGGCTGTCGCTGGCCTCCTTCTCGCTGGAGGTCCGGAACATCCGCGTCGCCGACCCGGTTGACCCCAAGAAAGACTTCTTCACGGCGGGTGAGAACCGCGCCTCCGTGGACCTTGGCGCGCTGCTGGAGGGGCGTTTCGTGCTCAACAGTTTCGTCGTCAAGAACGCCGCGCTGCGCCTCGTCCGCGGCCCCGATGGACGGCTGAACGTCGAACATTTCGCCCCGGGCGGCGAACCAGCCGCCGACCAGGACAAGGCGGCCGAAGGGCAGCCCGCCGCCGGCGAAGGCGGTGAGAGCGTGTTGGTGAAAACCGCCATGGAGCAGGATTGGGTGACGCGCTTCCGGGAGTTGCTTGAACAGTACCAGGAGCGGCAGCAGGACCAGGCCGAGAG
>JACQVU010000029.1 GCA_016209585.1 Planctomycetota bacterium | reverse complement strand
CGTCCGACCTTTACCTGCTCTGGGCCGACGCCACCCCCACCCGCGCGGAAGAGACCTTCCGCCGCGGGCGCGCGCTGGCTTACCGGGAACGTGCGGCGGCCACGGCCACGGCCACGGCATCAGCCTCAGCATCGGCGAGCGGGCCGGGGCGCGGGGATCGCGCGGGCGCGGGCGCGGGACGCGGGACGCGAGACGCGGGACGCGGGACGCGGGGCGCGGTGGGCGGCGCGGACGGGGCGCGCCGCGGCCGCGAGAGCGTCGCGCCCGTGCCGGAACCCGACGGCGACCGCGCGCGCCTGCGCGACGCCGTGGCCTCGCTGCTGCACGCCTCTTCCGTAACGTTCGACGACATTGGCGGGCTGGAGGCGGCCAAGGACGAGTTGCGTTTCACGCTGGCGCTGGCGCTGGCCGCCCGGCCTGACGGGGTGCGCCTGCCGCTGGCCCGCAACATTCTGCTTCACGGCCCGCCCGGCACCGGCAAGACGCTGTTGGCCGCGGCCACCTCCAGCCTGCTGTCGCGGGCGGTCAGCCGGGAGCGCGCGCCGGCCGGGGGCGCGGGACGCGGGGCGCGGGACGCGGGGGGCGGCGCGTTCTTTTTCAACGTGAAGGTGTCGAGCGTGCTGTCGAAATACTTCGGGGAGTCGTCGCGGATCGTCTCGGAGTTGTACGGTTGCGCGCGCGACGCTTCGCCGTCGGTTATTTTCTTCGACGAGTTCGAATCGCTGGCGCCCTCCCGCGACGGCGAGCCGAGCGGCGCGGAGAGGCGGCTGTTGTCCACCATCCTCTCCGAACTGGACGGGTTGTCGGAGAAGGGGCGCGGCGACCTTTACGTCTTCACCATCGCGGCCACCAACCGGCCGTGGGACCTGGACGCGGCGGCGCTCTCCCGCTTCCACAAACGGCTCTACGTGCCGCCGCCCGCCGCGCCGGCGCGGCGGGCGATCCTGGAGGTTCTGCTGCCGCGGCGCGGCTTCGCGACCGAGTTCGACCTGGACCGCCTGGTCGAGCGAACCGAGGGCTTCTCCGGCCGCGACCTGGAGCGCGTCGCCGGCGAGGCCGTCGCCGACCTTCTGCGCGACGAGAACCGCGACCTGCCCGCCCTCCTTCAGGCGGCGCCCGAAACCCTTTCGACGCGCACGGTGCGGCTCCGTCCGCTCCGCTGGATCGAGGCCGAGGCGGCGTTGGCGCGCTGTCCCCGGCCGATGATGCCGCCGGCGCTTCTCGCCCGCTATGAGGAGTTCCGATGACCCGCCTCCCGCCCCACTCGCTCCGCCGGTTTCCGGCCGCAGCGTGCCTGGTCCTGGCGTTCTTTTCCGCGCCCGCGAGCGCGGTCCGCGCCCGCGCGGCTGAGCCTCTGGTGGCGCTGGACGTGGCGCGGGTGGACGAGCGCGGAGTAGTGGCCGCTTCCTCCGCCGGCGACGCCGTCCTGGCCGCGCTGGCGAAACTGGGCGTGACGCACGGCCGCGTTAACGTCGCGTGGACGCCCGCCGCCTCGCCGGCGGACCTGGCCGCGACGCTGTCGAAAGAGGTCGCCCGCCTGCGCGCGGCGGGCTTGGCGGTGATGGCGCGGGTCGTTCCCGGCCCGCGCGGCCGCGTTTCCGATTGGGCGGAAATGGCCGCAGACAACGTGAACGACTGGGTGGCGGCGACGCGGGCGCTGGCCAAAGCCGCGCCCGACGCGATCTGGCAATTCTGGCCGCTGCCCAACGCCGGCGCCTGGCGCGGCAGCCGGGAAGAGTTCGCCCATAGGGTGCTGCTGCCCGCGCTGAAGGTGGTCAAGACCAGCGGGGGCGCGGGAGCACGCGCCATCGCCCCCACGTTGCGATTCTCACCGGAGGCGGACTTCGCGGCCTGGGCGCGGGATCTGCTGCTGCCGGCCGGCGCGCTCACCTCGGGCGTGGCGGTGGACCTCGGCACGGGCGAAGCGCCAACCTTGGCCGCGCGCGCGGCTGCGGCGCGGTCGCAGGTCACCGCCGCGCGGCGCGGCGCGCGGGTATGGGCGGAGGCGCTCGCGCCCTGGCCGGCGGCGCGCGTGCCGGCCGAGGAGATCGCCGCGCGCGATATCGAAGCGCTGGTAGCCGGCCTGCTCGGTGGCGAACGGCCGCCGCTTGACGGCGCCCACCTGGCGCTCCCGTGGGGCGGGTCCCCCGCCGCGCTGATCGACGCTCGCCACGCCGAGACGCTGCTGGGCTTCTCGCTGCGCCTCGCGCTGCTGGCCGCGCGCGGCGCCGAGAGCCAGCGCGCGGCGTACGGAGACGACGCGCGGCGCGCGCTCGCCGCCCGTGGGGTCGAACGTCTGAAGGCCGGCGATACTCCCGCCGCCGTGCGGGCGTTCCGCGAACTCGACGCGCTGCGCTTCGCGTCCGCCGAACGCGACTTGGCCCGCAAGGCCCTCGCGCGCATCGAGGCCATCGCCCGCGACGAGATCGCCGCCGCCCCCGCCTCCGGTCGGGAGCGGCGCCTCGCGCTGGAGGCGATCGCCCGGCGCTATGCCGGCCTCGATGTCTCGGCCGCGGCCCGCGCCTTGGCCGACGCGTCCGCCGCTCCCGGCGCGCCGAACGAACACGCGGAGGAGTCGCCCTCCCCGCCGGTGCGGGAGTTCTAGGAGCGCGCATGCCCGCCACCGCCCGACGCCTGGCCGAAGTGGTCTTCACCGCCGACATGGTGGTGAAGCGCTTTCGCACCGACGATCTCGCCGAACCCCTGCGCGGCGGCTTTCGCGTGCCGCCTCAGGCGGTCGCCTACCTCACGGCGCGCGACGGCCGCCGGCGCGTCGCCCGCGGCGGGCAGGAGGTGCGCGGCCGGCATGAGGTGGCGCTGGTGCGCGACGGAGCGATCCCGCTCACCTTCGCGCTGCGCGCGCCCACGGCGGCCCGGGTGGAGGCGCGGGTGCTCTGCGACCTGGAGGTGGAGATCGACCACGCCGACGCCGAATCGCTGCGCTCCTTTCTGGAGTGGTTCCCCGGCCACGCTTTCATCTTCGTTGACGCGCTGCGGCTGAAGGTCGAACCCTCCGCGCGGGAGGCCATCGCCGCGTTCGTCGCCACGCTTCCACCGGAGGGGCTGCATCGCCTCGACCGCGCGGCCGCGGCCGACGCCTTTCTCAAGACGCCTCTCGCGCGGCTGCACTTCGAGCGCGGCGTGCGCTTTCGCGGCTGCACGCGCTGGGCCTCCACCGTTCCTGGCGTGGCGGCGGCCAGCCGGCGCGCGCCGGTGGCGGCCGCGGCTTCCTCTCCCGCGCCAGCCTCCCCGGCGGCCGAGTCCGGCCAGCCCGACGCCGGCGAGGCGGGCGCGGCGCGCCCGCGTTCGGGAACCCGCGGTCGCACGTCGGCGCGGCGAGGGCGCGCGGCCAGCGCCCCGCGCGCCGCCGAACGGCGGGCGACCACGAACCGCGCGGCGAAACCGGCGCGCGGCACGACCGCCGAAACGCGGGCGCGCCGCGTCGCCGCCCAGGCGCGGGAGGAGGCCGGCGACGAGGCCGTGCGCGCCTCCCGCCGACGGGCCGAGGCGGCGCGCGCGGCGCGGGAAGAGGAAGAGCAGGCCGGCCGGCTGGAACTGGCGCGCCGCGCCATCAGCGCCTCCATCGACAGGCTGGACACCGAGGCGCGGGCCGATCTCGCCCGCATCCGCCACGGCGCGGCGATGGAGATGACGGCGCGTCTGCGCGAAGCCTTCGGCGCCGACACGCTCGACTACTACCTCTCGCAGATTCACGACGACCACGCCCGCGCCGAGGTGCTCAAGCGGCTCCTCTCCCGCGACCTCTCGCCCGACCAGATCCGCGCCCTGGCGGAAAGCGACCACGCCTCCTCCGCCGCCGGCGGCGTGGCCGCCCCGGCCCCGCCACCGCTCCCGGCCGGGTGGCTGGTGGTGGCGGCGGAGAAGGGGGTCAAGGCCTATCACGTCGGGCCGGGGAAGAACCCGCGGCTCACGCTCGACATGTATTGGAGCCTGGAGAACGCCCCCCTCAGCCCGCTGCGCGCTATTTCGGTGGCGCGAGCGCCCGGCGGTCCGGCCGCACTCTGGTTCGGCGGCGCGGCTGGCGTGGCCGAGGCCGACGCGCGCGGCGGGATCGCGGGCCTCTATCGGCTGCCCGGCGGCGCGGTGGGCGAGCCTTCCGGAGCCGGCGGCGTGAACGCCGTGGCGCTGACATCCCGCTTCGTCTACGGCGCATCTTCCGACGCCGGCGTCGTCCGGTGGCGGCTGGGGCATCCGGGGGAACCGGGCGTGCCGCTTTTCGATCGGTTGACGGAGCATGCGGGCGTGGTGCGCGGTTTCGCGGCGCTGGAGGGGCGACTGGCGTTCGCGGCGGACCGCGCGGTGTGGTCGTTCGACGACACACGGCCCGAAGACACGCTCGCCCGCCTGGGAGAGACGGAAGCCGGCATCGGCGCGCTGGCGCTCTGCGACCGGTGGCTGGTGGCCGGCGACCGCCGGGGCGGGCTGTACGCGGCGGACTTCGGCGCGCGGCGCCCGGCGTTGGCGCTGTTGTCACGCGAGCCGGGCGCCATTCGCCACCTGCGCCCGGCGCGAATCGACGGCCTGTCCGGCGCGCTCGCCTGCGGCAAAGAGCGGGGCGCGCTGTTCGTCGACCCCGACACCCGCCGCCGGGTCTACTTCCGCGCCGGCGAAGAGGTGCGCTCCGCCTCCGCCGCCGAGGGGTGGGTGGCGGGCCTCACGCGCGACGGGGGCGCGCTGTTGCTCTGGGCGGCGGCCTCACCGTCCGAGCCGGCCGCGCGGGCGACGCTGCCGGCCGCGAGCCGCCTGTTCGACTACCTGCCCATCGCCAGCCCGTCCGGGCCGGCGTAGCGCAGGCCGAACTCACCGTTCTCTTCCGACGCCCAGAGCGAGCGTCAGAACCACGAATGAACACGAATTGACACGAATCAAACCAACTCAAAATGTGCTGTAGAGGTGTCTGAATTGGTGTTCATTCGTGTCCATTCGTGGTTCTCTGAATCCTTACCCTTCCGCGGGGGCGCCCGCGGGCCGGAGGCGGCCGGTGTCGTGGAGGTTGTAGGCGTCGATCTTGCGGTAGAGCGTCCGCTCGCCGATGGCCAGCGCCTTGGCGGTCCGCTCCCGGTTGCCGCCCATCATTTCGAGCGTCTGCTGGATGGCGAGGCGTTCGATCTGCTCCAGCGTCATCCCCGCGAGAGAAAGCGAAGCCGCCGATTTTCCCGGCGCGGCCGGGGCGGCTGGGCGGATGGTGGGCGGGATGGTGTCGGCGGTGAGGGTGTCGCCCACGGAGAGGATGACCATGCTCTCGATGGTGTTGCGAAGTTCGCGCACGTTCCCCGGCCAGTGGTAGCGGGAGAAGATGGCCAGCACTTCCGGGTCAAGCGCCCGCACGGGTTTGCCGTGCTCCCGCGCCAGGTCGGAGAGGAAGCCGCTCACCAGCAGCGGCAGGTCGGAGAGGCGCTCGCGGAGCGGCGGCACGCGAATGGCCAGCACGTTGACGCGGAAGAAGAGGTCCTGGCGGAAGCGGCCCTGTTCGACCATCTGGGCGAGGTCGCGGTTGGTGGCGGCGATGATGCGGACGTCGACCGGCACGGGATGCTCGCCGCCGATGGGGGTCACCTTGCGTTCTTCGAGGACGCGCAACAGTTTGGGCTGCACGTGAAGCGAGAGTTCGCCGATCTCGTCGAGGAAGAGGGTGCCGCCGGAGGCCTGCTCGAAGATGCCGCGGCGGGCTTTTTTGGCGTCGGTGAACGCGCCGGCCTCGTGGCCGAAGAGGATGGCCTCGATGAGCGATTCGGGGGCTTCCGTGCAGTTGAAGGCCACGAAGGGGCGCTTGGCGCGGGGCGAGTTCTGGTGCAGCGTGTTGGCCACCAGTTCCTTGCCGGTGCCGTTCTCGCCGGTGATGAGCACCGTGGCGCCGGTGGGCGCGGCCTGACGGATCAGGGCGAAGACCCGCTGCATGGCCTCGGCGTTGCCCTTGATGGCGGCCATGCCGAACTTCTCGTCGACACGGCGCTCCAGGTGGCGTTTTTCGCGCCCCAGTTGGGCGCGCTCCAGCGCCTTGGCGGCCTTGGCGCGCAACTCGTCGATCTGTAACGGCTTCGAGAGAAAGGAGTAGGCCCCCTCCTCCATCGCCTGCACGGCCTTCTCGGTGGTGCCGTACCCCGACACCATGATCACCTGGGTCTCGGGGTGCTCGCCCCGCACCGCCTTCAATATGGCCATGCCGTCGATGCCGGCCATCACCAGGTCTGTGATCACTAAGTCATATTCGCCATCGTGCAGTTTCCCGACCGCCGCCTCGCCGGAGGCCGCGATGTCGCAGGCGCACTCCCAGCGGCCGTTAGTGGTCAACACCTCGGCCATCGTGGCAGCCTGTTCGGCCTGGTCTTCCACTATAAGGATGCGGGAAACAGTCATATCCAGATGATGCCGAAACGGCAGGCGCGCACTATATCGCCCCCGCTCGCGCCGTTTCGACGGAAAAACCTTCCGGCCAGCGCCGTTTCTTCTCAAGTCGAACTCCGGCCTTGCCGACATGTGAACACAGTTGTTCGTCAACTTGGCCCGGCCGGGACAGCCGCGCCCAGTTGTGAAGACTCTCTCGCAGGCTATTCAGACGCGGTGCAGGAGTTCGCTGACGCGCGGTCGAGTGCCACCGTCGCGCTCCGGGTGCTTCTTTCGTGAAGACCGGAGCACAACGGCGCCGGGTGCTGGCCGCGCACACTACCCGAGAGAGTGAGAGGGGCTTCAAATGGTCGCAGCAATCGGCAGGACGAACCCAATGCCGCCAACGGTGACGCGCGAAACTACGCGCGCCACGCCGCAGCCCCCGGCGAATGGCGGTCGCCAGAATGCGCGCTCGTCGGCGCCGACGCCAACGAACGCCGCCAACATCCGCACGCCGCCGATGCCGGCCGCCCGTGAGACCGGCCGCCCGGCCGCCAACGCGCCCACGACCGGCGGTCGCGCCGCGGCCAACGCTCCAGCCGCCGCCGCGACGCCCGCGCGCTCGTCGGCGCCGACGGCGCCGCCGACCACCGCCGCCACGCCGCGGCCGGAGGCTGCGCGCACGCCACGCCCGGAGACGGCCCGCGCGCCCGCCACCACCCGGCCACCGGAAAACGGCGGCGGGGCGTCGGCCAACGCGGCGGCCCGTGCGACGCCGCCGACGAACGGGGCGCGCACCGCCCCCCCGCCGGCAACCGCCGCGAGGACGGCGACCCCCACCGCTCCACCGACCACCGCGGCCGCGCCGCGGCCGGAGGCTGCGCGCACCCCGCGCCCGGAAACCGCCCGCGCTCCCGCCACCACCCGGCCACCGGAGAACGCGGCCACTGCGCCTTCCGCGGCGACCGGGGCGGCAGCCAACACCGCGGCCGCGAACGCGCCTGGGCAGCGGCCAGAAGCGCCCCGCACGGAGAGCCGCCGGGTGGAAGAGCGCGAAGCCACGCCGTTTGCCGGAAACCTCGTGGACTCGGTGAGTTGACGGGTTGTTGGGCTGAATGGTTGACGCTCCCCCCACGCCGCGCGACCCGCGACCGCCGGCTGTCCGTCGGGCTTCGCGGCGGCTCTTCACTTGCGGCTGCCTGGGCGTCACGCTGGCCTTGGCGGCCCTGTTATTGGGGGAGGCGACGTTGCGCCTCTACGACTGGCGCGAGCCGGTGGCGATCCCCGTGGCGAAGGGGAACGACCGGCGCTACCACCACGTGGGCAAGCCCCACCACGTGGAAAGCGGGCGGGGGATCGATGGGCGGGCGATCACCCAGACCCACAACTCGCTCGGCTTCAAGGACGGTGAGTTCCTGAAAGTCCGGGTTCCCGGTGTCCTGCGGGTCGCGCTGCTCGGCGACTCCTTCGCCTACGGCATGTGCGACGACCAGGAGACCATCGACCACCACCTGGAAGCCGCGCTGGCGGCGCGTCTGGCAGCCGCTCCCGCCGTGGCGGCGCCCAACGCATCGCCGGCGCCGCGATCGGCTGAAGTGTACAACTTCGGCTACGTGAGTTATTCCACCATCATCCACTTGGTGTTGCTGAAGAGCCTGGTGTTCGACTACCAGCCCGACGTCGTCGTGCTGATGCTCGACCCCTCCGACGTGCAGGACGACTTCCTGTATGAGCAGGTGGCCGTGCGCGACGGCGCCGGCGCGGTCGTCGGCGTCGACGGGCTGGAGGCCAACCCCATCGGCGGCGTCTCGCGCCTCTACCAGTACGTCGCGCGGAAGTTCATCTGGCCGCTGCCCACGGCGCTGCGGGACGACGAGCGCCGGCGCGACCCCGGTGACATTCGCCAGACGCGCAACCGCGTGGCGCACTACCGGTTGCCGCCGGAGGCCTGGGCGGAGCACTTCGCGCGGACGTTCGAGTACCTCCGCCAGTGCGCGGCGCTCTGCCGCGCGCGGCGCGCGCCGCTGCTGGTGGCGCACTATCCGTGGCCCATGGGCGTCACGGCGCGGCAGTTCACCGGCGACCCGGACAAATTGCGCGCCTGGGGCTTCGAGCCGGGCGTGGTCTGTCCGGACCCGCTCGGCGACGCCCTGGCCGCCTTCTGCGCCTGCGAGAACCTCCCACTGCTGGCGCTGCGCGAGCCGATCCGACAAGCCTGCGAGACGATTCGCTGTTATTATGACACCGACCCCCATTTCACCCCCGAGGGCAACCGCTTCGTCGCCGGCGAGATCGCCCGCCGGCTGGAGGAGAACGGCTGGCTCTCCGGCCCAACCAGAGGGGAAGGCCCGTGATCGAAAAGAAATCCTCGCTCCCGTTCGCCGGCGCCGGCCCGAAGTCCCCCCCGTCAACGACGCCGGGCAGCCGACGGCCCGGTGACGGCGCGGCCGCGCCCGTCGCGCGGGGGTCGGGGGCGGCGAGCCGGGCGGAAGAACCGCCCCATGCCGGTGAGGCCGGCAAACGGACGCCGGTGGCCGAACTGAAGGAGGGGCAGGAGGTGCGGCAGACCTTTCTGGTCAACCGCTCCGAACTGCGCACCACGCGCGCCGGGGACTCCTTCGTGGCGGCCGACCTGCAGGATCGCACCGGCCTCATCCGCGCCAACTGCTGGGGCGCCGGCGAGGACGTGCTCGCCATCTTCCACCAGGGGGGCGTGGTGGAGGTGAAGGCCCGGGTGGAGAGTTACAACGGCGCCCTGCAACTCAAGGTCCGCGACGCCCGCCCCATCGACCCCAAAGAGACCGACCCCGCCGACCTGCTCCCGGCCACGCCATGCGACGTGGACCAACTCTGGCGCGACCTGGAGGCGCTCGCCGCCGGCGTCGTCCACCCCTGGGTGAGCAAACTGTTCACCGCCTTCCTCTCCGACCCGGAGTTCGCCTCCCGTTTCCGGCGCGCGCCCGCCGCGGCGTCCATGCACCACGCCTACATCGGCGGCCTGCTGGAGCACACGGTGTCCTGCATGCGTCTGGCGCTGCTGGCCGCCGACCACTACCCGGAGGTCGAACGCGACCTGCTTCTGATCGGCATGTTCCTGCACGACGTCGGCAAGATCGATGAGTTGATGTACGACACCTCCATCGGCTACTCCGCCGCCGGCATGCTGCTGGGCCACATCCCGCTGGGCGTCGAGTTGCTGCGCCGTAAGGCCGGCGCCATCGAGGGCTTCCCTGAACGGCTCCTCGATCACCTCACCCACATCATCCTCTCCCACCACAACACCAAAGAGTTCGGCTCCCCCGTGCCGCCGGCGACCGTGGAGGCGCTCATCATCCACTACCTGGAGTGCCTTGACGGCAAGACCCACGCCATGCTGCGCGACCGGAAGCGGGGCCAACCCGACGCGGAGTTCTCCGAGACCTCGCGCAACTTCAACTACCGCCTCTACCGCGGGCCGTCGCCGCTCGCGTGACGGGCCGATAACACTGATCTGTTTGGAGCGACGTCGATCCATGCCAACGATTCATCCCGGCTCGCGCGCCAAGCGCGCGTGGGACAACGCGGTGGTGATCACCGCCGTGCTGGCGTGCGTCGAGGCGCCGGTGCGGGTTGTCCTTGAGTATCCGCTCGCCGGGTGGCTGTACACCGCCGATCTGATCGTCACCGCGCTGCTGCTCGCCGACGTGTTCCTGCACTTCCACACGGGAGTGCATGAGAAGAAGCAACTGCTCACCGACCGCGCGCGGATCGGCGCCGCCTACTTGAAGGGGTGGTTCGTGGTGGACCTGCTGTCCGCGCTCCCTTTCGGTCTGGCGGCGGTATGGCTCGGCGGGGGCCTTGGGGAGGTGAGGGATTCGGGGGCGCTGGGGGTGTTGCAATCCGTGCTGGACGGGCCGAGCGACCCCATCCCAGCGGATTCGGTGCGCTTCACGCTGGTGGGAGTGCTTTCGGAACTGGCGATCCTGCGCGTCTTGCGCATCGGACGGCTGGGCCAGTTCGTGGGCCGGTGGAAGCGGGAAAGCGCGCTCAACCCCAGCATCCTCCGCCTGGGAACGATGGTGTTCTGGATCCTGCTGGCCACGCACTTCATCGCGTGCGCGTGGCTGTTTCTGGGGTCGGGCAACGCGGCGGGCACGAACGCCACGGACTTCGCGAAGTATGAACCGACCGACAACGCGCGCAACTACCTGCGGGCGCTCTACTGGACGACGACCACCATCGCCACCATCGGCTACGGCGACATCTCGCCGGTGACGAACGCGCAGACCATTTTCGCGATGTTCGTGGAACTGTTGGGCGCGGGCATGTACGGCTACATCATCGGCGCCATCGCCAACCTGATCGCCAACATCGACGTGGCCAAGGCGCGCCACCGCGAGCAGATGGAGAAGATCGAAGTGTTCATGAAGTACAAGGGCATCCCGCGCGACACCCAGGAGAAGGTGCGCGACTACTACCACTACCTCTGGGAGACGCGTCGCGGCTACGACGAGTTCGCCATCGTCAACGACTTCCCGGAGCCGCTGAAGGCCGAGATCCTCCTCTACCTCAACCGCGCGATGATCGAGAAGGTGCCCATCTTCCAGGGCGCCAGCTCCGACTTCGTCCGGGAGATCGTGCTGAACATGAAGCCCGTGGTCTTCTCGCCCGGCGAGTTCGTCTTCAGGAAGGGCGAGGTGGGCCACACGATGTTCTTCATCAGCCGCGGCGGGGTGGACGTGGTGTCGGAGGACGGGCAGACCGTCTTCGCCACGCTGCGGGAGGGCAACTTCTTTGGCGAGATCGCGCTGCTGCTCAGCATGCCGCGCACCGCCAGCATCCGCGCGGTGGGGTACGCCGACCTTTATGAACTGAACAAAGAGACGTTCGACCGCGTGCTGGCGCGCTTCCCCGACTTCGAGAAACAGATTCGCGAACTCGCCCGCCGGCGCCACGAGGAGATCACCCGGGCGAAGCAGTGACTCGGGCGCGCTGGTTCGGCGGCCCCGGCATAGCGAAGGAGGCGCGTGGCAAAGACGGTCCCCGCCGTCACGCCGCCACCGGCTCTCCGCCGCCTCTTCCCGTCCCGATCTCGACAAGCCTGAACGCGGCCAGCGAGGGCAGTGTCCGGATTTAGCGCGTTGATCGTCGTCAGCACGGCACGAATGGATGACAAATCCCGCGCGTCTTCAAAAAGGGGAATGAGATTTGGGCCAAAGCGTGAAACATGATATGGTGGCGTTTCCGCGAGTGACCTTCACCGAACGCGATTCATGGAAACCCTTGACCGCCAAAAGCTGGACGTCACCAACAAGACGCGGAGCAACATCTTCGGCTGGCGCGGGCAGTTCACGCCGGAGTTCGTCGCGTATCTGTTGGACGAGGCCAACGAGGGCACGGGGCTGGTGATTGACCCGTTCAGCGGCAGCGGCACGGTGCTTCAGGAGTGCGCGGCCAGGAATCGCGCGGCGCACGGCTTCGAAATCAATCCGGCGGCTTACGCGATGTCGCGCTTCTTCACGCTCTCCCGGGTGTCGCACGATGAGCGGGTGGCTTTGGCGAATCGTGTCGAGCGGCTTTTCCGGGGCGCGACTTCGGAATTCGTGGATTTGCCGCTGTTCAATCCGGTGGAGGAGTATCGCGGGCGGGCTTCAAATCTTTTGGACCTGGGCCGCAAGGTTTTCTCGCGGACACAGAGCAGGTCAGAGACGTTGCTGGCGTTGCTTACCTTGTTTGAGGCAGAAGGCTGCCGTCTGCCGAACCTCAATCAAGCAGTTTTCACGGCCCTGGGGCGCGTGACGCGGAATCTGCTTGCCCTGGCAGATTCGACGGCGTCGCTGGAGGCTTCGCTCTGTGATGCGCGGCTCGTCCATCGCTACGTTCGCGCCGAAGCGGAGGTCATCGTCACGAGTCCGCCCTACATCAACGTTTTCAACTATCACCAAAACTACCGCGCGATACTGGAATTGCTTGGCTTCGACTTGCTGCACGTTGCCGCCAGCGAGATGGGGTCGAATCGGAAGAATCGCGGTAACCGTTTTCGGACGGTGATTCAGTATGCGCTCGACATGGAGGCGGCTCTGGAAAGTTTTGCCCTGAGCCTGAAGGCGCGCGGTCAGATGGCGTTGGTCGTTGGCCGGGAATCCAACGTGCGGGGAGTGGCCGTGCTCAATTCGCGGCTGGTGGCCAGCATCGCGACGAGTCTCGGCGGCTTCCATCAGGAAGGCAGCTTCGAGCGGCGCTTCACGAATCGCTTCGGCGCATCCATCTACGAGGATGTTCTACTGTTCCGCCGCGTCAACGGGCAACCCGCGCCCGGCGCGGCGCGGGGAATTGCTCGCGCTCTGCTTGAAGAATCCGAGGATCGTGCGAGCGGGGAAGTCCAAGAGGACATTCGCGACGCCATCGTCAACGCGGACCGAATCGAGCCATCGCCCGTGTTCAGCCGAAACCCGCAACTCTGAGCTATGCCCAATACACCGCACCTCGACAAACTGGAAGCCGCCATTCGCAATCCGAAGTGCGAGCGCGAAGATGTGCTCTTGCTGGAGGCGGCAAAGGAGCGTTATCAAACATGGAAGTCCGCTATCACCGCTGCCGCTGGCACGGGCAAGCCGCGAGTCATTGAGATGACTCGACTGCTTAATGAATACAAAGACTTCCTTGAGGTTGAACTGATCGCCGCGCGCGGCTCTGCCTTCGTCAAACGCCAGAAGGGACAACTCAAGCTGGACAATTCAGTGTTGGAGGAATTCCTGATTGACCTCACTCAGCCGACCATCCTGACGGGGTTGCCCGACTTTCCGCTGACCGTTGGGCCGAACACCGCTTTCATGTCGTTGTCATTCGCGCCTCCGGCGCTGCGCGCTCTCAACGAGGCGCCGGTCGTTGCGTTGAAGGTGAAAGACCAGGACTTCATCATCGGCAAGGAGATTCACTATCGCTTTTCGCCCGACCCGGCTTTTGCGGCGGACAAGACGACCACTGGTTCATTGTCGCTGGCCGTGTTGGCGGCGGAGACCAAAGTGAATCTGGACAAGACGATGTTTCAGGAAGCAGCAGGCACAGCTTCGCGGCTCAAGCAAGGCTGCCCGTATTCGCAATACTACATCCTCAACGAATATCTCGACATGGAGGCGGAGGATTGTCGGCTCACGGCAATTGATAACGTGTTTCTGCTCCGCCACGCGAAGCGATTGCCTTTCGAGAAACGGTCCGCGCTGGCCGAGGTTCGCAGGCAGCATGAGAATTGTCCTATTGACGCTAAGGTGATTTGGGCGTTCGTCGGGAAGATTCAGGCGTTCATCAACGCGGCTTGGTATGATCCGGCAGCCGCGTTGCAGCGGGGTTCATTTGTTTAACGACAGAGAGACACCCCGGTCGCCTGCGACCTGAGTTTCAACATCGGCAGCGCCTCCGTTTCCGAATCCGCTGCGAGTTGTCACATGTTCACCACGTTCTCACGCCCGTGGCGGCGCTGGCGGCGCTGGCGTGACTAGCGGGTCGCGGATGAATGACGCGAACAAGAGAACAAGTGAGGTCAGATTAGGACACAACCCAAGCGGGGCAAAGAGTTGCGCGCGGAGGCCCCCTCGCGGAAGCGGATGGAACGCGCGAGGCGAGGAACCAACTACTTCTTGCCGGCGCGCAGATCCGCGGCGACCTTCTTGGCGTTCTCTTCCCGCATCTCAATCAGGCGGGCGAGAGATTCGTTCATGTTATTCAAAAGCCCCGCGCGGATTTCGTCGGTGGTGCGCTTCTTGGCGGGGTCAGTCGACCCGCCCAGCGCCTCGATGCGCGCCCGGTGGGCCGCGATGGTGGTGTTGATCTCCTCCTTCATCTTGGTGTAGTCGGCCACATAGGCCGCGAACGCCTCCCGCGTGGCGGTGAGCTGCTCGTTCAGCCCCTTCACCTCCGCGTCGAGGTCCTTGGCCGACTGGATCTCCTGCTTCACCTGGGCCAGCGCGGCGTCGATGTGCACCTTCGCCTTGCTTTCCATCTCGCCCTTGATCACGGCCCGCGTGTCTTCGCGGTTGATGTAGTCGCGCGCCAGCTGGTCCCACCGAACGTACTCGTCGGTGGCGCAGCCCGCGCCCAACCCGCAGCCGACCGCGAACGCCAGCCCCGTGAAGATGGTCCGAACCTTCATCGTCTCCTGCCTTGTCTACCGGTTCGCCGGTGTCTGTTTGTTGAGGTGAGAAATGGTCACGTTCCCGACCGCGCGCCGAAACAGGGCGCGCGGAGTGTCAGCCTGCCCAGTCACTTTCCCGGACCCGGCGCCGGCGGGCCCGGCGGAGTCGCCGGCGCGCCCGGTGGAGTCGCCGGCGTGCCCGGCGGAGTCGCCGGCGCGCCCGGTGGAGTCGCCGGCGTGCCCGGCGGAGTCGCCGGCGTGCCCGGT
>JACQVU010000450.1 GCA_016209585.1 Planctomycetota bacterium | reverse complement strand
TCACCGTGCCGCCGGCTGAGGGAACGCCGGAGGCGTTGGCCGTCAGCAGGAAACCGGCTTTCAGCGCGGCGCGCGAGAACTTGCGCAGAGCGACCAACTCCACGTCGCCCGTCGCGTCATCGCGCAGGAAGATCAGCGCGGCGTTCACGCGGCCCCGGCCGGGAAGCAACGTGTCGGATTGCGCGAAAAGGTCGATCGGAATCGCCCGCCCGACCACCTGGCGATCCGCCACGCGCACCTTCAGCGTGACGCCGTTTTGTACGACCGTGCAGTTTTCCAGCGGCGCGGCGAGCGACACGGGCGCGCCCCCGGGCGAGGCCAAGGCGGGACCGGCGCGGGGTTTTTCCGTCCAGCCGGCGGGTGTGAGGGCGGAGACCTGCGAGCCGGCCGGGGCGGGCACGAGGGCGGGCACGAGGGCCGCCCCCTACGTCCGGGCCAATGGACCTCACGCATCCATGATAAAGGTATTCCCGATCTCCTCGCGGCGCACGCGACCCCCGAACTCGAAACAGCCCGTCCCGCGCGCGTGGAAGGTCTGTTCAAGCCGCCAGGGCGCGCGCAGGCCATCGCGGTAGAGGAGGCGCAACTCGGCGTCGGCGACCTCGGTGTTGTGGCAGAACACCTCGCGGCCGTCGGGGTCGTGGTAGTCGGCGCGAACCATCAGCGCCGGGTCGAAGGCGATGCGCCCCTCGAACCGCGCGTCGCCGTCTTCGCCGCTCCACTCCCAGGCGCGCGGCGAGAGGTTCGACCGGTTGCGGAGCAGACAGCGCAGCGACTGGAGCCGGTGGCGCTGGTCGCCGACGCGCACGTAGTAGGAGCGCAGGAACGGCGTGGCGATGCCCAGCCGCTTCACGCGGGCGGCAAGCAGTTCGACCATGGTCCCGGCGGGGGCGTCTTCGAAGGCTGAGCAATGCGCCCATTGCCACTGGAAGGCATGCTGCGCCGCCCAGATGTGGCTCTGGCAGGCGCGGGCGGAGACGATCTCCAGCAGATCGTCGCCCACGCGGATCACGCCCCGGGGCGCGATGCCCAGGTTGGGCGACACCACCACCGTGCGATTGAACCGCGAGCCTTCCAGCCGCGGCGGGAGGTGATGGTACGTTTCGTTCGCCGGCTCCCAGGCGAGGTCCCAGAAGAGAGGCTGGCCGCCGGCTTCCATCGCCCCCCGCGCGCGGTCCATGGCCAGCACGGAGTCGCCCACTTGCAGTTCGAACGGCGACTCCACCCAAGTGAACTCGCGGAAGGGGTACGACTTCTTCCATGCCCGCGCCCGCGGCGCGCCGCCGCCGGCGGACCGCTCGAAAAGCGCCAGCCAGAGGAAGGCGCGGGCCTCGCCGCGCGCCGGCAGCGAAGTGGTGTAGCGGAGCCAGAAGCCCAGCGTGCCGTCGGTGCGCGCGCCGGTGAGGTACCAGACCTCGTACCGGCCGCGAGTCGCGGCGCCGTGGCGGGGGTGGTTGTCGCTCTCGTTGGACATCCGCGGGGCGGGGCGGGGCTGGGCGGGGCCGGCGCTCAACTGGACTGGTCGTAATACCGCGTCCGGTCGGGCGGCTGCTGGGCTTGGCCGTACGCGCGGTGGACCTGCCGGGAGCGGTCGACCTTGCGCATTTCGTCGACCTTGGTCTGGCGGCGAGACTCCAGCGCCTGCCGGTTGGAGTCTTCCAGGGCGATCACCTCGGCCAGGATGGCGCCGGTTTCGTCGCGGATGGAGGTGACCAGGTCGCGCACGGCGGGGTCGTGGCGCTCGCGGTCGCGCTCCCACTCGGCGAAGTGGGGGGTGGTGGTCTTATCCACCTCGGCCACTTCGCCCATCACCCGGTTCTTGTCGGCCAGGATGCGGAACAAGGTCTCCTGGTCGGCGTCAGCCGTATGCTCGGCCTGGCGGGTGTTGATGGCCAGCATCTCGCGGTAGAGATCGCGCAGCCGGGAGAGACCGGCGACCAGCACCAGCGCGCTGGTGAACCGGCGAGACTCGGCGGCCTGGCGCTCCATCTGCTCGCGGAGCGCCTTGACACGGGCACGCGCCGCGGCCGGAACCGCCGCGCCGCCGACGTCGAACTCGGCGAGCAACGGGGCCAAGGCGCGCGACGCCTCCGCGATCTGGGACGACAGCGCCTCCCGCCGGGCGATGTTCTCTTCAGTGGCGGGCAGCCCGCCGGCTAGCATCTGATCGTAAGGCTCGCGGCAGGCGGGGGCCAGGTCGGCGTGCAGTCCCGCCAGCCGGACGAGGCCGGCCTCGAGTTCACGGAGGGCGTCAGGCTGCATGGTCCGGAGCGACATGGGCGCCGCGCGGCGCGGCCGGCGGTCGGGCTATTATTGGGCGCTGCCGGGCGGCGCGGCGCCACGGGCGGACGGCAGGGCGCCGCGCCACTGGTAGTAGGCGGCCTGCGGGTCGCGCTGGTCGGCCGGGAAGGCCTCGGCGCGGCGCGCCATTTGTTTGCGGAGGCGCTCAGCCTCGGCGAGGTCGCCGGATCGCTCGTGGCAGTTGGCCATCTGGTCCATGGCCCAGAGCACCACGGGATGATCGGGGAAGGCGCGACGCAGGTCGGAATAGGCTTCAAGCGGCGCGGAAAAGTCGGCCGCCGCGCCGCGGGCCTTTTCGCGGGCGTAGAGGGCGTCGGCGCGCAACGCGGCCACGTCGCGCCGGAAATCCGCGGCGACGACGCGCTCGTCCTGGAGGTCGGCGCGGGTGCGAAGCAGGGCGTCGAGTTCGGCCAGTTCGGCGATGGCCCGCGCCAGCAGCGCCGGCTCCGCGCGGCCGTCGACCGACAACGCTTCCGCCCGCGCCAGGTGGGTCTTGGCGCGCAGCATCATGGCCGCGAGCACGGTTTCGTCCACCGCGCTCCGCGCCACGTCGCGCCCCGCGCCCGCGCTCGCGCCCGCGCGGACCAGGGGGTAGCGCTCGCACACCTCCTCGAAGCACCGGGAGGCGCCGTCTAAATGTTCCAGTTCCTCGCGGCGTTCGGCGTCGGTGGGGGATTTTCCGGCGCGGGCAGCCGCGTAGCGGGCTTCGCCGGAGCGCAGCGCGCGCTCATACAGGATGCGCCCCTTGGTGGCCAGCGCGCCCTTCCACTGTTCGGTCTCGGGACCGATGAAGGCGCGCCGGTTCTGGAAGATGTTCTCATCGAAACTGCGCGTCGCGCCCTCCAGGTCGCCGAGGCGATAGGCGCACTCCCCCTCGTAGAAGTAGCAGGGGTAGGCGTGGGGCGACACCAGACCGTCGCGCCGACCGTCGTTGAGGTCAATGTTGGCCCGCGCCGCGCGCCGCGCCTTGTCAAACTGCCCCAGCCCCATGGCGGCTTCCGTCAATAACGTCAACGCCCGCGGCATCTCGGGATGATCCACCATGGCGCCGCCCAGGTCGGCGAACCGCTCCAGCATCCGCAGCGTGTCTTGCATGTCGCCGGCGCGGGAGTAGGCGTCGCCGGCGCGCAGGAAGGCCTCCCGGCTGTCGGCCTCCGGGGCCAGGCGCGGAATGCTCTCGTAGACCTCGGCCGCGGCGCGATAGGCCGCGCGCATCTCCTCTTCCTTCGCCACGACCTCCCGCGCGGGAACGGGCGCGCGCGCCAGCAGCCGCCGACGCTGCTCGTCAAGAAGGCGCGCCTTCTGGAGGATGGCCCGCGCCAGCGCCTCCGCCAACTGGCCCCGTTCGGGCAACTTCTCCATCATGGCGTGAAACAGGGTCTCCAGGTCGCCAATGTCCACCCCCTCCGTCGCGCGGGAGCCAGCCGGAGCGGCCACGCCCGCGCCGGCCGCGGCCCGCTCCATCGCCTCGATCTTCTGGTTGAGCCGGCCCAGCAGCCCGCGGTAGGAGGCGTAGCGGTTATTGCTGATGGAATCAGCTGGCGTCACGCGGAAGGCGTCGGTCCAGCGCCGGAGCGCCTCCGCGGGGTGGCCGCGCGCCTCCTCCACGTCGCCCCAGCGCAGCAGCGCCGCGAAGCGGATGGCGAGATTGTCGGACGTGTTGAACCAGCCGTAGGCGGTGGCGGCGGACGACAGCGCCTTCTCGTTCTCGCCGGCGATCTCCAGCAGGGCCTCTTCAATCTCGTGGCCGAAGACGGGGCGGAGGTTGCGGCGGAGGATTTCGGCCACGAAGAACTTGGTCTCGTTGATCGCCAGGCGGTTGTCTTCGTCCTGCCCCCGCACCAGGCCGATGGTCTGGTCGATTTGCCCGAACATGCGGTGGGCGCGCTCAAAAGCCCGCGCCGGCAGGACGGCGGAGACCATTCGCCGGGCCAGGTCCCGCGCCGGGTCGGCCGCGTGGCGCGAGGGGTCCCACGCCAGGAACGCCGCGGCCAGGGCGGCGAACTGCGCGTCCGTCGCCGCGGCCACCGCCTGCCTCACGTCGCGCGCCCCGCTGCTCTCCAGCAGGTCCAGCGCCGACTCCAACGGGTCGCCCTCCCGCTGCGCCGCCGGAGCCTGGCCGCGCGCGGCGGCCACGGCGCGCATGAACTCCTCCGCGCTGACCGCGCCTCCCGGGAGCCGCAGGCGGGGAGCGCCCCGCTCGACGTGGGCGGGGGGGCCGTAGATCTCGGCGTAGTGGTCCTGGAGGTCGGCGGCCTCGTTGAACCGCTTGCGCGCCACGGCCAGTTTCACGACCAGGAACTGGCGCAGGTCGCTCTGTATCTCGGCCCGCTCGTGGCCCAGGTTGCGCGCCCGCACCACGTTCGCCAGGTACTGCCGGTAAGCGGCTGACAGGCGGACCTTCTTCTCGTCGGCCTCGGCCGCCGCGCCGGCCTTCTCGGCCCGCGCCCGTTCCAGGGCGGAGAGAAGGTCCGTGTTCAGTTTCTCCACGCCAAAGCCGGTGTTCCGGAGGTCTTTGAGCAGCGTCTCCTTGGGGTCCAGAAGGTCGTTGACCACGCGGTAGGCCTCGTTGAGCCAGATCAAATCGTTCTTGGCCAGGTCTTCTTCCCACGCTCGCCCGGCCGCCGCGCCGGCCTCGCCCAACGGCGCGCCTCCGAGCGCGCGCCGCGTCGCCGCGAACACGTTCGCCGCCTCCGGCCCTTCGCCCCGTCGGAGCGAGAAATTCTGGTAGCGCGCCACGATCAGCTGCTCCAGCCGGTCGTAGGCCACGCCCATTTTCTGGAAGGCCGCGCGTGCCGCCTGGTAGCGCGCGTCGAGCACCGCGACGCCGCTCCGTTTCCGTTCCTCCACCCGCTGCACGAGGCGCCGGTTGTCGGCCAACAGCGACGCGGCCTTGAGACGCAGCGCCTCGGTGGGCGAAAGCGGCTCTTCGCCCGGCGCCGGCGCGCTCTCCTCTTCCCGCGCCCGGCGCTCAGCCGCGGCGCGGGCCCGGCGATCCAGTTCCACGAGAACGGTGGCGTCGCGCTCCAGCACGTCGGGCGTGAGATCGGCCTCCTCGCGGGCCACGTCGGGCGTCACGCCGTCCGCGGCGACCTCCATCAAGAGATCGGTGCCGGAGGGGTCGTTGCCCGCCCCGCCCCGCCCCTCGAGATGCTGGTAGAACGCCGACCGCG
>JACQVU010000455.1 GCA_016209585.1 Planctomycetota bacterium | reverse complement strand
CGAGTCCCGTCGAAACTGCTCGCGGGCGTTCAACACGGAGACACGGAGGCACGGAGGGCGCACGGAGAAAAGGATCGGGAATTGTCTTCTCCGTGAAACTTCCGTGTCTCCGTGTCTCCGTGGTTCATCCCGCGAACTTCTGCGCGGCCCGCGACGATTCTCGGGACTAGTAGCACAGGTGGGGCTTGTGGATCGCTTGGCGAGTTTCTGTTTCAAATGGTGTGCTGCGAGCCGAGCAGCGCGGGAAGAGGGCGAGCATCCGCCGGATCGGTCGGATCGGACCGATCTGACGGATCAACCGCCGATCCCGGCGGTCGCGCGCGCATCTTCCGCCTTCCCGCCCGTCTCCCCATCTCCCCCTCTCCCATCTCCCCCGTCCCCTGACCCCAGGGCTGTAAGCCTGCAGCCCGCGTTTGTGAAGGCTCTTTACAAGTAGCGGCGGATGGATCAGGTCCAGCCGCGCGGCGGGCCGCGATAACTCCCAGACAGGCCGGGGGTTACAGCCGAACCGAAGTTTCTTGTGATGATCGGCACACGCATTGATTGCCCTCTCTCGCCCGCTCAAGCAGCCCACGGGCTGCCGAGCCTCACGCGAACCCGGCTGCTGCGACCCGAGGGTAAAACCACAGGTCGACCTTGCGGCAGCCGGGTTTGCGCCCGAACTTGGGGTTGGGCGGGTCTCAAAATTGCCTTTTACGGGGGGAGGAGTTCGCCTGCCCCGGTTGGGACGGTCCCGGCCGGGGCAGGCGAGGCTCCATTTCTTGGGCGATTACCGGTTGCCCCTTCACACCTTCAGTCGCCGGAGCCTTCGGCTTCCTGCGACGCCCGCAGCTCTTCTGCGGCTGCCGCCGTGGGGGCGGAGCCTTTCGGACCATCCTCGCCATCCCGCGCCGGCGGGAGAAGCCGGGCGGAGGGGCGCCGGTCGATGTCGCTCTCGGCGTCGGCGTCGCGCATGGGCACGGGGATGCCGGTTTCCGACTCCGGGTCGCGGTAGTGTTCCAGCCGGGCGCCCATGGCGGGCACGTCGGCGAAGGAGAGGGCCGCGAACTCCTCGCGGTGGTGGTGGAAGGCGGCGAAATAGCCCTCCAGCATCTGCCGCAGTTCTGGGGTGCGGATGCGGTGGACGACGCGCTCGATCTGCTCCACGGTGTAGCCGCAGGTGCGCGTGATGATGTCGTTGACGGTGAGGTCGTACAGGTGCACGGTGGGCTGGTAGTGCCGTTCGGTGCCCTCCACCGGAATGATGATGTTCTGCCGGCGGAGGTTCTTCAGCACGGCCTCGGCCTGGTAGATGGGCACCTTGCCGCGTTTGCTCAGGTCCTCCGCCGTGATGTAGAGCGGTTGGCCGGCGACGGGGTTCCAGTAGGCGTCGGCCATCATGTGGAGGGCGACGACGGCCACCACCTCGTTGGGCAGCGTGTTGTCTTTTCCATAGAGGCCGCCGGCGAACCGGATGGTCATGTCGAGGGAGAGTTGCAACCCGACGAGCACGATGATCCAGAGGAAGTAGAACCACATGAGCGCCACGGCCAACACGTCCAGCGTGAGCGGGCCGAGCGACGTGACTTCCATGTATCCGTAGGCCTTGCCCATCGCCCAGTCGAACATCCGCTTGAGGAGCCAGAAGGCCGCGAACGCGAACAGCGCGCCCACGAGCGATCCCAGGAAGTGCGATCGGGTCCGCTTCTCGCTGATCGGCACGAGGTAGTAGATCATCCAGAACCCGAGCGGCCCCAGCACGAAGGGCAGGAAATCAAAAAGCCGCTCCACCTCCCACCCGGCCTCGTTGGACACCGCCACCTGCCGGAGCACCGGCGCCAGCGAGAAAATGAAAGGCACGACGCCGATGATCACGATGAACATCACCACGTACTGCCCGAACGAACGCTTCACCTCCCGCCCGGCCCAGATCTGATTAAACGTCTTGTCCAGCGACCGGATCACCAGGATGAGCGACACCGCGAACCCCACGAACTTGATGATCTGCCCACCCTCCGGCGGGATTTTCGCCGCACGGAGCGCCGACGATTCCTCCGCTTGCTCCCGCACCTTCTCCTGCGCCTTCCCGTTCGAAAAGTTCTCCAGATACTCCATCATCCCGCCGACCACTTTGTCCGACGGGAAAATGAACCCCAGCCCGCTCGCCATCAACTCCTTGTTCCCCTTCTCCTCGAACAACTTCGTCCCGAGCACGTAGACCAACACCATCACCAGCGCCGTCAACGCGAACAGGCTGGTGAAGGTCAGCCCGGCCGCCTTCTCCAACACCAGGTCTTCCCAGAACTTGTCATAAAACGGCTTCACCTGCTTGCGCCAGAGCACCTGCCTGGTCCAATCCAGCGCGCGGTCAAGACGCGAGGCGACCTGGAACTCCTCGGCCGACAGGAGACCGCGTGGACGCCGCTCCGATGGCTTCATAACTTCCCTCACGCCCCGACGGAGCTCCGGCGCCGGTCACCGGCTCGCTCCCGCCCGACGGGTTGTCACGATTCTACCGCCCGCGCGACACGGAAAGGTAGATTTCCTCCAACCGCGCGCCGGCGAGCGCCGGCGAAAAGCGCGCCCGCGCGAACTCCCGCAGCGATTCCTCTTCGGCGCCGGTCAGCGGCGAGGACAGGAGCGAGGCTGCCGCCGCCGCGAAGGCCCCCAGGTCGCCGGGGGGAACCAGCCTCCTCCACCCGTCGGGCAGTGTCTCACGCACGCCGCCAACGTCGAAGGCCACGGCCGGCCGCCCGCACAACGCGGCCTCGATGATCGCCCGCGGGGCGTTGTCGATCCCGGTCGGCAGCGCCAGCAGGTCGGCCGCGCGGTAGAGCGCGAACATCTCGCGCGGCGCCACGCCGCCAATGGCCGCCACGGCGGCGTCGGGCGCGGGCCGCGCACCCCTCCGCGCGGGACCGCCCGCCAGCACCACTCGCACGGGCGCGCCCGCCAGCCGCGCGATGGCTGGCCGCAGCGCGAGCAGCGCGCGCCACCCCTTGCGCTCCTCGGCGAGATCGCCGGCGAAGAGGATCACCCGCTCGCTTTCTCCAAGGTCGATCCCGTGGCGGCGCGCCACTTCCGCGCGCGCCGCGGCTTGCGGCATGCGCGCCAGGTCGCCGGGCGCCGTCACCCCGTACCGCGCCACCCGCGCCGGCGCGCCAGCCAGCGGGCCGCGCGCCAGTTCCGAAAGCAGCCATTGCGTGGGCGTGATCACCGTGAGCGGCGCCAGCCGGACCAGCAGCGATTTCACCAGCCGTGACGCCAAAGACAACCCCGGCGCGCGCGCACACCAGAGGCAGCCGCGGCGGTATTCCACGCACGACGAGGGCCGCGGCCAGGACCAGACGCAGGTGTGCCAGAGGTCGTGCAGCGTCCAGACGCTTGGATAGCGACGCGCCAGCAGCAGCGCGGCGAGCGAGAAACTCCGCCGCTGGACGTTGTGGAAATGGACGACGTCCGGCACGAACCCCACGGCCAGGCGCGAAAGGGCGCGGGCCGCACGCGGGTTCCACCACGTGGCCCACGGCGACCGGCCGCGCACCGCGAGGGCCACCGTTTCGTACCCGGCGTCGAGGTCAAGGTCGTGCTCCCGCGCCGGTCGCTCCGTCCCGGCCGCGGCCACCGCCATCAACACCCGGTGACCGCGCGCCGCCACCGCCCGGGCGTCGGCGCGCGCCGCCTCCCCGGCGCCGCCCGACGGGAAGCCCCGGTGCGCCATCAGGACGCGCACGGTGTCGCCCCTTCGCCGGCCCCCACCTCCAGCGGGATGCCAAGGACCAGGCGCGCGGCCCCCGCGTGCCCGCCCGGCTGGTAGACGGCCTCGTAAGCGTCGCCCACCGCCCGCGCGCTGAAGTCGGCGATCTCCGGCAGCCGCGGGGGCCGGGCGGCCAGCGCCAGCGCCGCCTCGCGGAACGCCCCCACGTCGCCCGGCGGGGCGATCTCGCCGCAGCGCGCGCGGGCCAACAGTTCCGGCAGTGACCCGACGGCCGAAGCGATCACTTCCGCGCCGGCCGCGAAGGCGTCGAGCGCCACGTTCGGGCAGCCCTCATCCCAGAGCGAGGGAAGAACCAGCGCGCGCGCCGAGAGCAGCCGCGCGCGAAAAGCCGCCGCGGGCAGAAAGCCGCCGCCCACCAGAACGTTCGGCGCGCCGGCGGCCAGCCGACGCAGCGCGGGGCGTTCGGGGCCGTCGCCCCAGACTTCAAGCCGCAGCCGTGGCGTCCGGCGGAAGGCGCGCACGGCCACGTCGAACCCCTTCTCCTCCACCAGCCGCCCGCCGGTGATGAAGAGGTCGGGCTGGCGCGGCGGCGCGGCGCTGGCACGGTCAACCGGCGGCGCCATGTTCGGCACGACCAACGCGCGCGGCAGCGACAGCCGCTCCCGCATGAACCGTGACACCGCGATCACCGCCGCGCACTCGTCCAAGGCGCGCCGCAGCGCCGGGCGCGTCACGTTCTGCGCCGCGTAGCCCAGGGCGACCAGCCACGACGCCGGCGACCCCGCGCGCGCCGACGCCAACCCGCAGAGCAGACACCGCCCCGGCGCGGCCCCCTCGCACCGCGTGCCCCCGGCGCCCCACCGGTTGCGCCAGAAACGGCCCGGGCCGCAGCCGAAGTAATAGTCGCGCAGCGTGACGACCACGCGCGCGCCGGCCTCCCGCGCCGCGTGGATCGGTTCCAACGACAGCCCCGCCACGTTGTTCACGTGCACCACGTCCGGTTGAAACGCGACCAACGCCCGCCGCATCGCCGCCGCAGCCGCGGGGTAACGCCGGGTGTGAAGCGGGTTCCACAGACGCACGCGCGGCAGCGGGAAGCGCGCCAGGTCGGCGTCCTCCACGGCGGCGCCGGTCGGAACCGCCGCCACGGCGGTCTGATGGCCCCGCCCACGCATCTCGGCCGCCAGCAGCCGGATTTGCTCCGACGGTCCGTCCCGCTCGGGAAAACGGCTTTGAACGAAGAGAATTCGCATCTCGTCGGCGCGTCCCGCGCCCCGATGACCATCATAACCGGCTGCGCCCCCTTGCGGAGCGACGCGAGGAGAAAGCCGGAAGGGACGTTGCCGCGGTAGTATGTGGCGTCACGACCTGCTCAAACGGGGGAGTTCTCATGCCGATGCGCTTCTCGCCGGGTTCGGGCTGGAGGGTTCTCGCCGCCACGCTCCTGGTCGCCCTGCTGGCGCGGGCGGGGGCGGCGGGGGAGAGCGCCTCCGCCCCGCGCCCATCCACCACCCGCCTCTTCGCCGTCAGCCCGACGTTCACGGAAGAGACGGGGCGCGACGCGAAGGCGTTCCGCGCCGCGCTGGACGATCTCTTCGCCGAGATCGCGCCTCTGCTGTCGAAAGATCACCCCAACGTCGTGCTTCTTCCCGAAGACCTGGGCGTGCCGCTCTGCCTTTCGGGGTGGCAGGGCATGGCCGCGCGCCGCGCGAAAAGCCTGGAAGAGGCCATGGCCCTCGTGGCGGTCGGCCGCTGGCCGCAGGTGGCGTGGGCGGCGGCGAAGTTCCCGAACACCAGCATGGCGCGCCGCATCTGCCTGGCGCTCACCGACCGCCTCTGGAAGCCCTTCCACGACGCCTGCCGCGCGCTGGCGAGGCTGCACGGCGTCTACCTCGTCGCCTGCGTGAACGTGGCTGACGCCAGGGAGTCGACCGACCCGCTGGATCTCGCCGTTTTTCGCGAGGGGAGCGAAGTGTTCACCCGCCGCTCGGTCTTCGTGCCCGTGGATGGCAACGTGTACAATCAGGCGTTCCTCTACGATCCGAGCGGAACGATTATCGGCAACGTGAAGAAGGCGCACCTCATCGACCTGGAGGGGCCGAAGGGGGTGGACCTCACGCCCGGCCGCCTGGGCGACGCGCGCGTCTTCGACACCCCCGCCGGGCGCATTGGCATCGCCATCTGTTTCGACGGCTTCCACGACGACTATATGACGCGCCTGAACGACCTCGGCGCGGAGATCGTGCTGCAACCCAGCGCCAACCCCCAGCCCTGGGCCGCGCCGACCGCGGACCACCCCTGGCAGCCGGAGGACTGGATTCGCTCGGTGGGCGGGTACGTCTCGCGCGAGGGCCAATACGCGAACGTCCGCTACCACGCGTGCAGCATGCTGCGCGGGCGCATCTGCGGGGTGACGTTCGACGGCCAGAGCGCCATCGCCGCGCGCGGGCACGCGGGGTCTCTTTCGTTCATCGGCACCGAGGCCGTGCCCTCGTTCCTCGCCGTCGGCGACTGGCTGGCCGACGATGACCGCTCGCTTCCCCCGGCTGACCGGCGCGCGCGGCTGGTCGCGGCGCAGCGGGAGATTTCAGCGCGCGGCGTGAAGCCAAAGAGCGAGCGGTATCGGCGCGGGCGGGTGGCATGGGCGGACGTGAGGGTGGCCACCGCAACCCCAGTCGATCCTCCGTCTGATCGTTGAACCCGTGTATGCGCCGCGCGCGGGTGGAGCTTGATCCCGTCCGCGAAGCCGCGGCCTCGGCGCGGGACAAGTTGGCGACGCGTGACGACTTCTCGCGGTTCATGGCCGGTTGAACGGAGGCGGGGATGACGTAGCCGCCCCGCCGCGGAACCCCCGGCTACGTCCCGCGGCCCCGCCGGGGCCAAGCCCCGTCGCGCCATGCGAGCGACAATATCGGACAAGCACCCGGGTGGCACCGCGCGGGGCTTGGTCCCCTGGCGACTCACTCCGCCTCGGTCGCCCGACGCAGGCGATACAGAGGCGCTGCGCCGAACCCCTTGGCGAGCGTGATGACGCCGATGTAGTCGCACGCGAAATCGCGCGACGCGCCCGCCGCGAGCGTGGCAGCGAACGCTTCGCTGACGAACGCCGCGCCCGGCGCGGCCACGGGTTCGATGCGCGCGGCGCGGTTCACGTGCGAGCCGAAAAAGTTCCTGCGCCGCACGATGGGGTCCGTCGCCGAAAACACCGGCCCCGCGTGCAATCCCACGCGCACGCCGGTTTCCCGCTCGAGGCCGAGCGCGGGCCAGTCCACGCCCCGAACCTCCTCCAGCAACCGAAGCGCCACGTCGGCCGCGGCCGTGACGTGATCGAACACCATGAACAGTCCGTCGCCCCACGTGTTCTGGAACACCGGCTTCGCCGCCCCGCCCTTGAGCACCTTCGACACCAGACCGAGAAACGTCACGAAAAACGCCGGCGCGTTCCCCTCAGCCACCCGGCTGTACCCGACCACGTCGGCGAAGAGCATGGCCTTCACGGTTCGCGGTTTATGGTGTGCGGTTCGCGGTTCATAGTTCGCGGTTCGCGGTTGACCGTGAACCGCGAACCGAGAACCGTGAACCGTTCCCGCGCGCTCGCGCACTACTTCAAGCGCGATGCGCTCCACCCGCCGGCCGGCCGCGAGCCAGCGTTGTTCGGCGTCGCGCGCGCCGCCGGGGCGGGCGAGGGCTTCTGCGTCGAGAAGCGTGAGGGCGACGGCTTCCACGCCCAGGCGCTCGGCCCGCAGCGCGGCCGCGCCGGCGATGAAATCGTTGGCGTAGGCGAACACTTCGTGGTCGCCGTCGTAGGGTTCGCCCGTCGCCTCCGTGACGCTCGCGGCCTTGTCGAGCACGGCGTGGAAGCGTGTGAGCCACGTTTCGCCCGCGAACGCCACGCTCACCCGCGTGAAGTCGGCTTTCGGGAAGGGCAGGATGACGTGCGTTTCCGCCCCGCGGCGTTGAAGCGCCTCCAGGAACAGAATGTCCGCCCCGCACGCGGCCGAGCCGTACGCCGCCGCCACGTCGAGGCGCTTCACGGCCTGCGCCACCGCGCGCGCCGCGGCTGGTTCAAGCCAGGGCGGAAAGCGTTCCTTCCCGCGGCCCGGCGCGTCGATCATGTGCCCCGTGTACGCCGCCACCACGGGCGAGCGGAGGCGCGCGAGCACGTCCGCCGCCGCCGGGATCAGGGGCGCGAAAAGGCGCAACTGGATGCGCGCGGCGGCGAAGTTCCCGGCGTCGCCCGCGCGCTCCATGCCCGCGCGGGACTTTTCGTACCATTCCACCGCCTCATCCACGCGCGAAAGAGCCACGCACGCCTCGCCCGCGCAGGCCAAAAGCCACGGATCGGGAGCGGGGCGCGAGATCGAATGCCCGGAGCGTGAGCGACGGGTCGAGTGCCCAGCGCGAGAGCGACCGGTCGAGTGCCCGGCACGCGCGCCCCCGCCCGTCGCCGACGCTTCCCTCTGGTGATCGGGACCGGTCGCTGACGCTTCCGGCTCTTGCTCGGTCATCGCGGCCAGGCGCTTGTTCACCGCGCGAAGCACTCGCTCGGCGACGGCCCGTGCCTCGGTCGCTTTTCCCCGCGCCGCCAGCATGCTCGCCAGGTTCACGCCCGGAAACGGGTCGCCCTTCGACGCGCGCCACGCCTGTCGATAGTGCTTTTCCGCGAGATCGCCTTGCGTTCGTAGTTCCGCCGCAAGGCGGTCTTCTTCTTCAGACGCCCTCACGGGCGCACTACGAACTTTCGCCGTTCGTGGTTGACCGTGAACCAAGAACCGCGAACCGCGAACCACCCTCCCCCACCTCTTCTTCGCCACGCTGCCCAGAAGCGCCAGGGCGTCGGCCGCCATCGCCGCGGTCTCGCCCTCGCGCGTGATGCCGCGGCCGGCGTCGATCCGCGCGCGCGATACAATCTCCCGCGCCAGTTTCTCCGCTTCACGAAGACTCCCGCACCGCGCCCACGCCAACGCCAGGGCGTATTGCATCGAAATGCGCGCCTCGCTTCGGCCGAACGCCGGTCCGCCCGCCTCCAGCGCCGCCAGGCCTTCGCGCAGAATGTCCACCGCCCGCGTCGGCTCAGCCAATTCGACCGCGCGTATGCCCAGTGTGATGTACTTGTCCGGTGAACCGGCCCACGCGGCTGCGTCGCGCGCCTCCCATTCGCGAATGAGGGCGGCGAGCGAGATATGGCGCGCGGGGGGCATGGCGAGAGGGGGAGAGGGGGAGACGGAGAGACGGGGAGAGGGGGAGACGGAGAGATGGGGAGATGAACCTACGTGATCTTCCAATCCGCGGGCTTCTGAATCATCGACACGAGCATGCGAATGACTTCGTCGAATGCTCGATAGAGAGGCGCCGCCTTGTCTGGATCGAGGTACTCGCATTTCACGGCGAATTCGATCCACACCTGCGTCTCGGCGGCCTCGCTTTCGGCATCAGACAACTTACTGATGAAGGCCACCGGATACCTCCTTTTTCTCGTAACCGTTCACTTGGTGGGATCACGATACAACCTCAAATCCGTTCACCCTGAGCCTGTCGAAGGGTGAGCGGATTGGGCGAGGCGAGATACCTCTCCCCAATCGCCTCGCATCATGGCTTCCTTCTTCTTCCGGCTCCAGCCTTTGATTTGCTGTTCGGAGGCCAGGGCTTCCTCGCGGGTTGGGAAGTCTTGAGAGAACACCAATTCCAGCGGTCGGCGCTTGAACGTATAGCAACTGGCGATTGCGCCGGTAGTGTGTTCGCCGATCCGTTTTTCGAGGTTGTCCGTGTGGCCGGTGTAGTAGCTGCCGTCGGCGCAGCGGAGGATGTAAACCCAGAAGGCCATTATTCACTTTCCAAGTAACCGTTCACCTGGTGGGGTCACGATACAACCTCAAATCCGTTCGCCCTGAGCCTGTCGAAGGGCAGGGGCCGCCGTTCATGGTTCGACAGGCTCACCACGAACGGCGCATCAGGTGGTAGGTGAACGGTTACCTTTCCAAATGTGCCGTTCGGGCTGAGTCGCGGGCCGCGAGCCGGTCGAGCGGTCGAAGCCCTGTCCGTTTCATGAGCAACAAACCGTTCACCCATCGACAGGCTCAGGGTGAACGGTTACGTTTTCTCCAACCCTCCGCGATGTTCGCAGCCACCGAGCGCGATGAGCGGCGCACCTGATCCGTGAGCGCGTACCGCTCCTCCGCTGGAAACCGCTTCGACATCTCGAACAGTTCCATCGCGGTGTCGAACGCCTTGCGATACACCTCCAGCCGCGTATGAACCACGATACACTTTCCCATAGACGCATCTCCCCCTCTCCCCATCTCCCCATCTCCCTATCCCACTCTCACTCGCCCGGCGGCGGATTTGGATCGTCGCCGGATAGATCGCACACAAACGGCGTGTAGACCAAGATGTTGGTGCACGATGGGCAGCGGACGACGTCATTCGGTGCGGGGGGCGGCTCTAACGTTGGAGAGCGTGTCCCGCAGATGGGGCAGAGCACCGTGAGACCCTTGTCCCACGCTCCCGGGGCGACGGGTGGTTCGCATGTACGTGAACGTCCATGTCGTTCTCGAACTGGATCGTACCGCGTTCCAAGGGCGGTCGGTGGGTCGCCTTCGGTTCCTTGGGGATAGCCGAAGAGCCATACCCGCGTGGGTGTGACAATCGGGGGGCCGAGCGGGATGCCGTACATTGTAAGCGCGGCCACCCGCCCGTCCGCCAGCCCGCAGACCAGACGCGCGGGTGCGCCCGCAGCGGTCAGGTTCAGCACGGAGCACCGGAGATCGCAGACGGTTAGGCACTCCCCTGAACCCAGATCCCAAACCCGCACGGTACCGTCTTTTCCCCCTGTGACCGCATACCGTCCGTCACGCGTCACCGACACAGCGTACACCTTGCCCTCGTGCCCCTCCAGAGGCTTGCCGACCTGTTCCCCCGAATCCAGATCCCAGACCCGAACTTTTTCGTCGAAACCCACGACGACAGCACGCAGGCCGTTGGGCACCACGGAAACGGCTCGCACCCCGCCCCCGTGCCCTTTCAAAGGCTGCCCGACCTGGTATCCCGAATCCAGATTCCATACCCGAACGTTTCCCTCCCCCCCCCGGCGCAGACTGCAAACCGGCCGTCGGGCGTTACCGAAACGCACCACACCGGTCCCAAGTGCCTCCGCAGGGGACGGCCAATCTGCTCACCCGCATCTAGATCCCAGACACGAACGGTCCAATCGACCCCCCCGCTAACCGCGCGCCGCCCGTCGGGCGTCACCGCGACGGCGTGCACCTGGTACCTGTGCCCAATCAGGGGCCGGCCGACCTGCTGCCCCGCCCCCAGACTCCAGACCCGAACTTCTCCTTCGTCGAATCCCCCGGTGACCGCGTGTTGCCCGTCTGGGGTTATCGATATGGCATTTACCCCGCCTTCATGCGCCTCGATAGGCTGGCCGATTTGCTGTCCCGAATCCAGATCCCACACCCGAACTTTTCCGTCGAACCCCCCGCTGACCGCGCGGCGACCGTCGGGCGTCACCGATAGGGCGATCACCGGACCGTCATACCCCTTGAGGGGCATGCCGACCTGCTGCCCCGAAGCCAGATTCCAGACTTGAACTTTTGCGTCGCCCCCGCCGCTGACTGCACGCCGGCCGTCGGGCGTCACCGCGACACTGCTTACTACGGCGCCTGGCCCCTTCAGCGTCGCGCGCGCCTCCCCCGTTCCCAAGTCCCAGACGCGAAGCGTGTGGTCGTCACTTCCGGACACCGCCAAGCGGCCGTCGGGCGTCACCGCGACGGCGTTCACCCCGTCCCTGTGCCCTTCCAGCGCGTGGCCGATCTGCTGCCGTGAATCCAGATCCCAGAGCCGAACGGTCCCGTCGTCCCCTCCGCTGACCGCGCGGAGGCCGTCTGGCGTTACCGACACGGCCAGCACCTCGCCGAAAAGACCTTTCGTGTCGCCCCCACCAAGAGGGCAGCCGATCTGCTGCCCCGAATCCAGATCCCAGATCCGAACCGTACCGTCGCCCCCGCCAGTGACCACCCGGCGGCCGTCGGCCGCTACCCCCACACTGCGCACCCCTCCTCCACCGAAGAAGCCCGCTTTTCCCTGCCGCTTCAGCCTATGGTATATGAGAGAATCCTTGAATCCTCTAATGCCGCTAAAGAAGCCCTCCTTCCCGTGCTTCTTCATGGCCGGGCAGACCTGTTTCCCCGAGTCCAAGTCCCAGACCAGAACTTTCCCATCGCGCCCCCCGCTGACCGCGCGCCGGCCGTCGGGCGTCACCGACACGGAGTTTACCCCGCCGCCGCCAAAGAGACCTTTCTTCCGATGTCCCTTGAGGGGCTGGCAGACCTGTTTCCCCGAGTCCAAGTCCCAGACCAGGACGGTCCCGTCGTCTCCCCCGCTGACTGCACGGCGGCCGTCCGGCGTGACAGCGACGGCGGCCACCTGATCTTTATGCCCCTCCATGGGTTGGCCGATCTGCTGCCCCGTATCCACATCCCAGACCCGAACCGTACCATCGTCCCCTCCGGTGACCGCGCGACGGCCGTCAACCGATACCGATACGGCGCGCACCCAGTTCCCGAGCCGGTCCAGGGAAGACAACAACATGGGCCAGGGCACGAACGGCGGGCGGGAAACGGTGGCGAGGAGGCAGACGGGGGGCGCTTCGCGAGATGGGGAGATGGGGAGAGGGGGAGATGGGGAGAGAAAAGACCGGTTCAACAGGCCGAGATCGGCGAGGCGACGTTCGGCGGCTTCCGCCACCGGGCCTTCGTGGGCGGAGTTGTGGGCCTGCTGGGCGACGAAGCCGGGTCGTGCGCCGAACTCTGTGAGCGCGGCGGCCTGGGTGCGAAGGAAGGTGGAGAAGGCGAAGAGGCGGTCGCCGGCGTTGGGGTTCGTGCCGGCTCGCTCGGCGCGGCGGGCGATTTCATCGTCGGAGAGGCGCGGGCAGGATTCGATGGTGGGCAGCGGGACGCGGTTCGCGGTTCGCGGTTCACGGTTGACGGGTGCCCGACGGCGGAACAGAACCTGGGCCGCGCGCCGGAGAAAGTTCACGGTTCGCGGTTCACGGTTGACGGCCCCGCGCTCGCGCGAGTGCTGATCGGCGTACGCGATCAGGTCTTGGCCATACTTCGCGCACCGTTCGCGGCGCTCCATTTCTTCCCGGCGTTCGTCCTTGGTGTCGGGGTGGTGAAGCGTGGCGAGGTCGAAGTCCCGTATCACCGCATACACCCGTTTCGCGGTGCATGCGGCTTCAACGAAACGAAGATCCGTGAGCGTTGCCTCCAGTTCCTTCCACAGTCCGGCCTGGGTCTGTTGATACGCAGCCTCTGAGATCCGGCGCAGGTTGGGCCGGCCGGGCGATGACGGAACGGCTTCACCGTCCGCTTCGGCCAGGAAAAGGGGTTGCGCGTCGAAGTACCGCGCCAAGGATTCGTGGCGCGCCCGTGCCGTCTCTCCGGCGCGATACTTCTCAGCCACGATCTCGGCGAAGACGCGGTGGAAGAAGCCGATGGTGCGAACGTCATCGACCGAGCGATCGCTCAGGTAGGGGCGCAGGTCGAAGTAGAGGCGAGACCAGACGACGTCGGGCACGCGGCGCAGGGGCAGCGCGTGGTGAACCGCGGCCTCGAACGCGGCCATGTACTCCTGGTCCTGAGACAGCACGTCGAGAACTTCCTCTTCCGTGAGGCCGGAACGCGCCGCGACAAGGTAGCCCAGCGAGCGGCTCACGAGGATCTCGCCGTGGTTCTCGTGGTCCTCGAGGTTCAACAGCATGCGGCGCACGATGCCCTGGACGCTTCCGGGCAGCGTGGGCGTGGGGTCGAACGAGCGCCACCTCCGCGCGTCGTCGAAGGCGACGCGAAGGTAGAGCGGCAAGGGACAGCGCCGAAACGCGGCCAGCAATTCGTCGCGTTGTTCGCGCGCCAGCCCGCGCGACACTTCGGGCGCGGACAGCCAAGCGTCCAGGATGCGATCGGCGTGCTCGGCGCGAAGTGGCGGGAGGTCGAGGAAGTGGACCGACTTCCCGCGCTCTTCAAGCATGCGGTAGGCGTTGGCTTCCGAGTGAACACTGGCGACCAGTTTCACCTGCTCGGGCAACTTCCAGGGCAGCCAGTCGAGGCGCGCGGTGTCGCTCGTCTCGGGAATCTGGTCGAGCGCGTCGAGGAAGACCACCACCGGGCGCGACGCGCCGGCCTCGGCCAGCAGCGCGAACAGGCGGGTGGCAAGGGGCATGACGCCCTCGGGAGCGCGCTCTTCGTCTCGGCCGAGCAGACGCGCGGTCTCCAGGAAGAGCGAGCGCAGAATGTCGAGCGTGTTCGATGCGTCGGCCGACGCGCCGATGAAGCGCGAAAGCACGCGATCCCGGCCGAACGCGCGCTCCGCGCGAGCGATGGCGCCAGCCATGAGGGCCGACTTCCCGGACCCGCCCGCGCCCCGAACGACGAGCAGGCGCGTTTCGGCCGACGCCAGGAAGGTCGAGATGGAGCCGAGTTCGTCGTCGCGCCCCACCAACACCGACGACCGTCGGCGGCCGAACTCGGCGTGGAACGACGTTTCGATCTCCAGCGGGTCCGTCTCCTCGAACGCGTTGATCTCCGCGTCGATGGCCGCCAGCAACTTCTGGCGAACGATAGCCCCGAACGCGGCGATGTCGGCCGCGGCGAACCCCTCCCTCTTCCAGCGGGCGCTGTATTCGACGACCTGGCCGCGGAAGGCGTCTTTCAATCGCCCTCGAAGAGCTTTTTGCCGTTCGCGCGCCTCACCGTCCGATTCGAACACCCGCGGCGCGACCTCCTTTGACTCCGAAGAAGCCGTACGAAGGAAGAAGAGCGGGTGAACGATCGCTCGCGGTGAGTCGAGCGCGCCATGAAGAATCTCCTGTTCGGTCGCCGAGCAGAAGTACTTGCGACGCGCCACGCCATCGAGGTTCACCGTCACAGCGGCGGATTGCAGCGCGCGGCGCAGCGGAGATTCCACTTCGGACGACCAAGCCGCGAAATCCGCGTACCGGCCCCGGCGTGGAAGCAGCACGTACTCTTCCGGCACCGCGTTCCGGTCGAGGCGGTACCAGAGATCAAGCAGCGCGAGCGCGCGGGAGTCGCGCACCGCGCCGGCCAGGCGCTCGAACTCGGTTCGCTCGATGCTCGCCGGCAAGGGAACGTAGCCGTATCGATCACCGAGCAGCGCCATGAAGAACAGTCGGGGCGAAACGTCGCGCGAGCGATCGATCTCGCTCAGGCAGATGCGCATGATGCGCTGATCCAGGCTGGCTTCGTCGGTGATGCCCCATCGCAGATCCACCGGTTGAAACACGAATCCGCGGGCTTTGCAGTGGCGGCGGACTTCGGGAAACACCTCCCGTTGAAGGTGGTTTCGTTCATCAGCCATGTCCTGAAAGGTGGAACTGATGAACACGCGGAACACGCGCGACGTGGACTTCTCCGGCGCGGGCGTGGGCGGCGGCGCTGGAGGTGGATATGTCATGAGCCCTTCCCATCTGGTTCGCGGTTCGCGGTCAACCGCGAACCACGAACTGTGAACCGCCGAGGGGGCGGCGGGCCGAGGCTCCACGCATGGCCGCACGCGGCGCACGACGCGCGGCGGGAGCGGCGCGAGAGCGTGATATCGTCGGAGTCGCACTCCGGGCAACGGTCGTCGGCCATCGCAAGAACGCTCCTCGCGTCGATCCGAACTGAACGATGCCCGATTCTCCGCGCCGCGCGCGGAATGTCAAGCGCGGGGGACGAGGGACGAGGGACGCGGGGCGAGGGACGGGG